>DATBGR010000306.1:0-12307 GCA_036557905.1 Nitrososphaeraceae archaeon
AAGGCGGTACCTCAAATCGGCTTATCATTGGGCGTCGGTAGCCGCGATGTTATCGGTTCTAAATTAAGATTCTAAATTAAAAGGACACCCTAAGCTTTAAACTTTGCTTCTTTTGAGGAATTCGAATCACTTTTTATCAAAGTAATATTAGACTAAATTGTTTCAAAAATAATAAACTTATAGTATCAGCTATTGCAATCTCAATTTATGCTTGATAAGATGACACCTGAAGCAGTGCTTAATTCAGTGACAGAGGGTATCAATTCCGGAAATCTAGATTCCCTAATGACATTATACGAACCTCTCGCAAGTTTCGCTTCTCAACCAGGAAAGCTTGCTAAAACTCCGGAGGGTATACGTGAAAGCCTGCGCAGTTTCATTGATCTGAATGGGAAATTGGATCTCAGTGTAAAGAAAGTACTTAAGGCAAACGATCTTGCTCTTGTTACCGAATGGTCATTCAATGGAACTGGGCCTGATAGAAAGCCTGTTCATATGACCGCTAAATCTGCAGACGTTCTACGCCAACAGTCTGACGGAACTTGGCGATTTGTTATCGATAATCCTTGGGGAACAGACTAATCCTCTCAGAGGAATAAATATAATTCTATCAACGAACAAATAATAAACAATTGTTAAGTCTTCGTCCGTCGGTATCCGCAACGTAATCGGTTCTAAAAATGGATTCTTAATATAACTTTCAGCGGCCAAGCTTTAAAGTTTCCCACGAATTTAACCCTGATGCAATCAATTCTAGTATTGTCATTTGGATGGTTAATCTTTAAATAAAAAATGTATTGATATTTTATCATGTCAAATTATTGTCTAGTATTACCATTTCTTCCAGGAGGATTAGAATTTGCAAGAAAGTTTGCAAATGAGCATGGTGTCCACAACAAGGAACATGATGGATTCTACAAGATCGCTGGTATTACCCGTGAAAATGTTTGGATCCAACGTAGTCCACCTGGTAGTGGTTCCCCCGATCTTGAAATAGTCAGTCTTGAAACGAAAGACGCCACCAATATGTTAAAGGAATTTGCAACTTCCAATCATCCATGGGCCGTAAGGTTTCGTGAATTTGCAACTAAAGCATATGGTATAGACTTTTCTGGTCCTATGCCTCCGCTTAATGAAAATATAATTGATTGGAATGAGGAATAATTTCCACATTACCCATGATTGCTTAGGATACAGGTTGCATAAAATATACACGTGTTAGCCCGTCGGGATACGACTGAATATAGGCAGTCAATATAAGGTGCTGGTGCTATCCGATCCGAAGAAATAGTCGATACTGTGTTACTGTTTTCCGGTTGAAATCAAAGCCTAAACCTGGACATAATCGCAACGAAAATTCTACACCATGTTAGTTATTTTTTTTTATGATTATGCAGATGCAGTTAATCTACTTGATCTTATATTCAGTATTGACTTTAAGCTAGTATAGATTAAAGCAATCTGCAGTACATATCCTCCTGCAATTAGAATAATTGCATTTAGTGGTTTAGAAAAGGTCATCATCAACTTAACATGGGGTGGAGCAAGGCTGTTACCAATGATAACTAAGAGAGCCAGTGGAATACATGCATAAAGTGCTTTACTATATCCTTTCCATATCAAAACAGATATTGTAGCAAATGATATTTCCAAAATAATTGCCCTATCAATAAATTTGGGATTCCCAAATGGGATTGCTATTAACCCCAATACAGTAATAGAGACCAAAGTAATCAGGGGAGCGCGATAATATAATTCCATTTGATAGTATTTTCACTCCAAACATTAAAAGATTATCAGTTTAGATTTCAAGATTGATTCTCGTAGAATCCGAATAGGTCTGACTGCCATTCCCTTGGATTCAGAACTTGTATGTACAGGGTTCTGTTGATTTCCTATTTAGCTTCACGTATGAAGCCCTTCTTATCCATATAGCTCTCGCGTACCCATTTTTCCAATTCATTGTCAGATAATTCTGTTCTAGCTTTTAGGACAGATTCGGCGTCCTTTCCCACAGAATATCTTACACTTGAACTCGTTGAATTTATAGCTTTTAGGATTACTTCAGCTACTTCTCTTGGGTGGATCGTCTTGGCCATGATTGCTTGGGCTCCTTCAAATACTCTCTGTATTGTTTTTGCATAAGGTGACTTATTCTGATTGTAATTCTTTGCCGTTCTCATATTGTCCATAAAATTAGTTCCAACTGCGCCAGGTTCTATCAATATAACGTTTATCCCAAACTCAAAAACTTCCTGTCTTAGCGATTCTGTATAACCTTCCAATGCGAACTTGCTTGCGTGGTAAGCAGTAAAAAATGGCAGTAGGCCTACTTTTCCACCAACGGAACTTATATTAACAATAATACCGCCGGACTGTTTTCTCATTGCTGGAATTACAGCTTTAGCCGCTCTTACTGCACCAAAGAAATTTGTCTCAAACTCTTCTTTAATCTCCTCAAGGCTCAATTCTTCCAGAGAACCAAATACGGAATAGCCCGCATTGTTCACCAGAACGTCTATCCGGCCATTCTCTTTAAGAATAGTATCTATAGCGTCATTTACGGACGCATGATCATTTACATCTAACTCAATTACCTTCAAGGGGATCGTTTCCTGAGAAGCTATTTTCATCAGTTCATCTCCCTTCTTCAAATTTCGCATAGATGCATATGTTACAAATTGATTCCTGGCTAACAAAAGAGATGTCTCATATCCGATACCACTTGAACTCCCTGTCACAACCGCAACTTTAGTCATGTTAAGTTCATATCATCAACACTTAATAAATATCTGCCCTAGCAACCCAATGGAATAAAAACAGAATTGACTTAGTTTATCAGATCAGATCAGACTAGGCATTTAATGCCGACTTTTCTAATAAAAGTGGATAGGAATTTTTCAACCGTATCGTCAACACTTCGGATCCAAACCGAGGATTTATGACTGAATATATAATCGGAAGATAATTAGCAACGAACCGATAACAAGCTTGTAAAACACAAGTAAACATGTCGATAACTGTTGTCCAAATATCTTTTTCATGACCATATATTCTAAAGTTAAAATTTTGATTCTTTCAGCGATATGAATTGATTATTTGAATCAAGTTATAGGTTGATTTTCCTTAGTCCTCTGCCAGATATCAGAGATAATTTCATATACAGTTTGGCTAACCGATCCATTGAATTTTTCACTCCATATTTTCGCTACGTATTCTCCTGGAGAAATTCTGTTTTCTAGTCTTTTATCCAAAATATTAAGGAACCCTACATCCATACCTAAGTCAGTCAAACCTTTCCGTGCAAAATTAAGCTGACTTCTTATAATATCTATAATATTGAAATGAGTTTTGGCGTTGAAGCCATACTGAACTGCTGCCATCCTCTCCTCCCTTAATGTAGAAAGTAACCTTAGTTCCCTTTCTTCATGAATGGCTCTGCTCAAATAACCAATAAAGAACTCAGCCATTGCCATCAAGCTTTTTGGAGTAGGCTGAACAGACATAATTCTAGTCTCTACACGATAAGAATCAGTACCGATACGAATTCGTGCGTCATCATGTCTTTCTTTCTCTAATGTGAAATAATCTTTCGTCGTATTTTGTTCGCGCGACGTAATATAGTCTATATAATTTTCGAGCCCCTCAAGGTATCTTGGGATCGCAGGGAATCCTGAATTCTGCTGTTCTGATTGATCGTACAGGTAAATTCTTGGTTCATGCAATGAATATATTCTTCCAGCAAAGAGTCGGCTGTTAGCCCCAAGTACAATTGCAGAGGGCAATATATTCAAAATATGGTTGAACATGATTGCAGTATTCTTAGGATTTTTTCCTTGCAGATGAAGATGAAATCCTTGAATCGCTGTCGCGACATAAGCTGCTCTGAACTTGTTACCGTCAATTTCAACATCTGGAAGATTGTTCTGCCACGATGCCATCTTATTATATCTTGGTTTGTCAGTTATTGTACCCTCTTTCATGATTTCAGGTGAGGGATTCGCACCAAGAAAGACTGGAATAACTTCCTTGTCCTTGTACACTTTTTTTATGAATTTAGTCAGATTTTCCACGAAATTTTCAAATACGATATTGAGATAGTCAAGGTTGTCCATCCCTACCGGAGATGTTTTGTATTCAAATTGACAGCTGCCATACTCATAGTCAATTTCATAGATATTTCCCTGAAGTTCTTTTATTAATGGTTCTGCGTTAACTGGAGCTCCCTTTTTGTCTAGTAAACATGCCTCAATCTCTACTCCAACCTTGAAGGTTTCATCGATTCTCTCTGCATCGTGATGAACACGACCTCTTAATTCTTGTACCTGTAGTTCTCCAGAACGATCCAATTAAGCTATATCGTGTTTGGTGAGATTTAAGCTAAGTGGTAATAAAATAAGACAAAATAATTGAGAGGTTACCAAATATAGTATTTTACTATGATTTAAGTTACCATCGAGATTCAAACCCTTCATCTAGTACGGTTCTACTAACTAGTATTTAGCTTTTCTGATAGCAATTCAACTTATGCTAAAAATAGGAATTGCACCAGAATGCTTTTCTTAAGACAAACCTTCTACTATGCTTGAGACAAAAATTTCTAGTCATTGAACCATCTTTATCAAGAGTAGGATTAAAAATTGTGATACTCATTCCCACTGCTTTCTTCGACAATATTAATAACTCTAATAAATTAGTTAATTCTGAGAAAGTTATTCCACCAAGTAAACGATAATCTACTGCAGACATAATCGAGTCATCCAAAACGTCAGCGTCAAGATGAATCCAGAATCCTAAAAGTTCATTTTTAAGAAGTTCATGTATAGCCAATGAAGCGGCATTTTGAAGTCCTACTTTTTTCACATCAATGAGTTCAAAGGCATTCATCGTCGTAGATTTAATATCGTGGCATCCATACTGGGCAGATTGTTCTGAGTCACGGTATCCAAATACCGTAACATCTCTTTCCTTCACAAGTGGCTTAAGACCCTCTAAATTACTAAGGATATCAGGACCACGACCTGATACTATTGCCAAGTCCATATCTGCAACCTCTCCTGTTGGGGATTCTTCTGGTCGATAAAAGTCAGCATGACCATCAATAAAAAATAGGCCGTATCTACCTATGCGTCTTAGCGCTAAGAGATTACCAATCAGGATACTACAATCACCCCCTAGGACAATAGGGAATTTATTTTCATGCAACAGTGAATTCACAGCGTCTGCTAGTCTGGACGAATAATCTTTTATTGCTTCAGCGTTTAGTAGCTTAGTTTCTTCATCACGACTATAGTTGTATGTCGATGATGGTGCTACTATTCCACCGTATTCAGCATTTAATTTCTCAAGGAAACCTGCTGCCTTCAACGCTTTTGGAAGGAGCTCGACTCCAATCGGGCGTAATCCCAGTATGGAAGGAGCATCGATTACTGAATATTTTCGTCGATTATGCATGAATATTATTCTTTAGCCAAGAGTTACTTTTATTTTATCAAGTCGGTGGGTTCACTTTAACTAATCGAATATAGGACTATTTTAGTAACAAGAGAAGTATCTCAGGATATACTTCCACATTTTATTTAAATGAATTCTGGTAACATTATCTATTTTCAGAATGATGTGGATCGAACATAAGTTGAGTGAGATGGATTAGGTTTCTGCGCGCTCTAAATTGTTAACAGTGCGAATCCTGAGGGATTAGGAATAAATTTGATTCGCAGACGTCGGGATGCGAATCGTTAACAATTCTGATCCAAATCGAAGACTTTTAGTTGAATATCTAGAAGGACAATTAATTTTCTAATATCACTTATATTATTTAATATCTTTCTAATTCTCCGTGATTTGATTAGATGGAAGATATTGTTTTCTTGACTGATCTTATCGGTGTTACGGCCGGTATATTAGTCCTATCTTCCTTCATTCCTCAACTACATAAGGCCTATAAAACAAAAAGAATGATAGACGTTTCAATCTATTTGATGGCTCTTATAGCAAGTGGAATGTTCTTATGGGTAATATACGGCATAATCAGGAGGGATCCTGTAATAATTGGCACTAATGCTGCGGGGTTTATTCTGAATATTATTCTCATGATATTAAAAATAAAGTATGATAAGCTCCATCAATAAAAGGACATAAGTATGAATTTGATCCCATTCAAAAGACCAAGTTAACTTTCGGAGACTATAGCCAATTCTTCCTACTATTGCTATTGTTCCAAAGAATTGTTAGTACTATTTCCAGAAGAAATTAGATTTACTCACGAGATCGCTAACATTAGATTTCATCTTTCAATGTTTTAAGCACTTTAGTGCTTGGGTGAACTGAACCCAGTTGTTCATTCAGAAAATCAATAAAGTTAGTCGCAGTTACTATTCCCACTGTTTTGTCATCTTCTTTAACTATAAGGTGTCTAACCTTATTCTGTATCATCACATTTGCAGCCGTTTCCACAGATATATTAGGTTCTATTGTAGACAGTGGAGAGGTCATTAGATGGTGTATCTTGTATTCCTTACTTGGAAAATCATGGATACACACTCCCCTTGTGATATCGCGCTCAGTAACGATTCCTATTGATTGTCCATCTTCATCGATTACAACCAGGGAACTTATGTTCTTGTCTAACATCCTCTTTGCGGCATCTTTGGCGCTTTCATATTTTCCAATAGTTTCTAATTTGGTTGACATTATGTCGCTTATTCGTTGTGTCACAGAAGTTTGTAGTATCAAAGTTTAATATATTTTAATTCGCTAGTATTCGACCGTCGGGATATGATTGAATATTCAGTCGGACCTTTAATATAGTTACTACAGTATGGCGGATTAACCTCCATTGTGATGTAAGGATATAAGGAAGAAAATTTTGTTATTGAAAGATTCTTCGATAAATAGGCTACAAAAGGATACGAGGCAAGAAATTAGAAGATATAATCCTAAAATACTGCTAAATGTTATTTTCTGGCATGGAAATGAATATTCCAAGTTGGAACGTGAAAGGAGATTGGTTCGATGTTTGCAACTGCAACATACCTTGTCCGTGCACATTCGCTCAAACTCCTAGTTATGGTGATTGCCAAGGAGTAATGGCATATCATATCAACAGGGGACAGTATGGGGAAACGTCACTTGATGGATTGAACGTGTTGATATTAGATTCCTTCAAGGGCAATATTTGGGCGGGTGAAACGAAAGCAGATCTTGCGTTATTTTTTGATGAGAGAGCCGATGAAGACCAGCGAAAGGCTTTGAATATGATTTTTACTGGGAAGGCTGGTGGACTCATGGGAAAATTTGCAAATTTATTTGGAAATGTCCGTGGACTTGAATACACCCCTATCAAATTTGAAGTGGCTGAGGATCTAGGCTATTGGAGTGCGGAGATACCAGGAAAGGTAATCGCTAAGGCTGAAGCGCTAACCGGTCCGATGACTCCACCTGGCAAACGTGTTCAGACCATCAATGCTCCTGGAAGTGAAGTTGGCCCTGGAGCAGTAGCAACTTGGGGCAGGACAGTGACTAATGAAGTGGATGTTCCTGAAGTTCGCTATCAATGGAAGACAAGTGGCAAATCCAGTAAGCATTTTCCGTTCGATTGGACCGGTCCATAGAGACACTTAGCGATAGCATGCTAGTTTTGAAAAATAAATAATATTCCAGATTTACTGAATTAAGTTCCTTTATTCATAACTTGAACCAATTCTCTATATTAGTAATCTATTCAAGTTAACAGGTCTTCGGCCGTCGGGAATCGCATTGTTAACGATTCGGATCCAGAAGTATAAAAATTAAATCCGTACAGTCTTCAAAAGTGGAACTGGAAGAAAGATGAAATAATTCCACATTTACCGAAATAGGTGGACTCACGAAGGTCAATGAATTTTGAAATTACGGTAACTCGGGATCTATATCTTTAACCATTTCTTCTACAGCATCATTTAGGTTGCATTTATTAATATCATTCAGTAGGTCATTGATGTGACGGTCGATTATATCTTGATACGTGTCAGGTTCTACCCCATGTTCATTTAGTTGATGCTCATTTTCTGCTATATCGTCCTCAGAAACAAGCGGCAACAATTGATCCCATGTTATGAGTGCAAAAGCAAGGTCTTTGCAACCAACTTTTACCCTGTCTGCCGTAGCGGTAGATCCCATCGAAGTTGTCATCACTAGAAAGAACATTCCAATAAGGAATACTGCTAAAAAGTTTTGTGCATTCATAGGTAGAAGAGATAGTTGTAATAGTTATATGTATTGCTTATACTCTAGTAAGTGATCACTGAATAAGTAATTTTCATATGCTATAGTTATATTGATGTTTTAGATATTAAAATTCAGTACCCACAACGTTCTTGGTTCTAAAATTAGATTCTAATTATATGAATAAACTTCTGAGCTTTAAAGTTTTTCTCTCAATAAGATTGCTGGACTTTGCTGGAATACGATATAATCTCTCATATGATTTGTATCATCTTTTTGGTAAAGCTACTCGAATCTCCATTGTTCGTGAGTTTTTCAAAGGCTTTATTATTCTAGTAGCCCCAATTAATTCTCCTGAATTGTCAAAAAATTATGTATCCTGAAAGTAAAAGGAGATTTATATATGAACGATTTAAAATGTACAACGGATGAATGAGACTTCTCATATATACGGGTAAAGGTGGAACCGGTAAAACAGTAATTTCCTGTTCAACTGCTATTAAGCTAGCTGAAAAAAAATACAATACATTAATTATCTCTTCCGATCCAGCTCATTCATTAAATGACGCGTTTCAGCTACATGGCTCTGTTACCAACAATAGTAATGACAATCATGCATTAGAAGTATTTCCCTGTCTTGAGGCATTACAAATCGACCCAACACTAGAGATGAATACACAATACCGTGAGATTATTTCTTATATGGCTTCTATGTTTTCATCCAAAGGTATCGATGAAATCCTGGCCTATGAGATTGCAATGATGCCTGGAATGACACAATTATTTTCTCTTCTCAAAGTTGAGGAAGTCATGCGTCTCAAATCACATGAGGTTGTGGTTCTGGACATGCCTGCATCAGGTGAAGCGCTGAGATATCTTTATTTTCCGAAACTTGTGAGTAAGATTAGTAATAGAGTTACTAGTTTATTAGGCGCTTTTTCTGGGTTTGCGGAAATTTTTCAAGCTTTTTCTGGAATTTCCATTCCAACTAAAATGTTACAGTACGAGAAGGACTTATTCAAGAGCCTCAACCAGCTTTCAGATATAATTAAAGATAACAGTATAACTACGCTAAGATTGGTTGCAAATCCGGACTCATTCAGCATAGAAAATGCCAAAAGGGCCTTCATGGCTGCTAGCCTTTACGGAATTAATACTGATCTAGCTATAATTAATAAGATTTTGCCTGATAAATATACTGAAGTTAAGTCAAATGAATTTTATACTAATTGGACAAAATTTCAACACACTAAAGTCGCGGAAGCCAAGTCAAATTTTTATCCCCTTCCGGTTAGAGAGGTTCCTCTTCATAGTACTGAACTTGCAGGAATAGAAATGTTATCCGCTAATGCTAACATTATATTTGGGGAGGACGATCCATCAAAGATATTCTATACCGGTAAACCATACTCTATTATCGACCAGCCTCCCAAAAATGTAAGAATCTCAATTAAGGTTCCTTTTACTGAAAAGCAAGACTTTGATATTAAACGACTGGGTTCAGAAGTTATTATTAAGGTAAAGAGTCCCGCAGGCTATTTGGTCAATGTTATTCCTTTGCCAACTATAACCTTCGATATGAAGATGATCAGTACCAGACTGCATAATAACACTCTAAATATATTATTCGAGCGAACTGCTTATAGCCATTGAACGAGAGTAGGAAATCAGCAGATGCATGAATGCTTAATCAGATTGAGCGATATTTACCGGAGTGTGAGGTTCTATTATTCTTAAGAATAGGAACTTAAGGAGTAACAATGATTTAGATTTAACTCTGATAAAGATCTTTTCTGATTGCTTCTAAGATATGACAACAAGAGATATTATTGTTCTTTTGGCAGATGTATCTTCTTTTTGCTGCAATTAATTGCTTTAACTGAGTGATAACACTAAGAATGATTTCTCGGTCTACTTATGACTTTATTGACACTAAGTTGTTTTCGGCAAAATTTAATTCTTTCAATAAATCCAATACTCATTTGAATCCTTAACGGGCCCGTCGGGAGTCGCATTGTTAACAATTCGGATCCAAACGGGAGGAACATGACTGAATAATTTCGTTGAAATCCTATGTTACTATGATAAAATTTACTTTTTATCTATCTCCAATCATCGATTGCATAGACGTCCTCAGTATGGTATCCCGGATCATTATTCTTTGTCATCATAACGCCTTGGAATTCAGCCCTGAACCCCTTGGAAATCATTTTCCTATAGGCGCCCAAGTTACCGATGTTAACTCCGGCAGCAAGTTTAGATAACCCCTGAGACGCCGCAAATTTTTCACAGCACTCAATAAGTTCATCAAAATTAGCAGATTCAGATCTATCTTCACTTGCTGTCACCGAACCAAACTTAACGTAACATGTATTACTTCCAGCTTCAGTTTTCGGTCCACAGTGACATATGGCTAGCCCTAACAACTTGTTGCTTTTGTTATCAGTTAGGAGTATTGTGTCTCCCAGTTTCTGATTTGCCACAGACTGTATTTCAACCTTGAGATCTAGCCCATCATAAATCGAATCTGTTAGAGAATAGCAGTTGTTAAGAATCTCTGATGGTCTCTCTTTTTGCATGTCGGAATATTTGGTCCACCTTATCATCTCTTGACCATCCTTCATTGCGTACTCTGACTTGATGGGTTTTGACATTACCGCGGTAAGGAACCTGGGCCAAAAGTCGTACTTTTGGTAAAGGAAGAGATGTTTAGGACTGTTGGAGAAAGTGAAGATTCCAACGTGTTTAGTTTTCAGTCGTTCAAAAATCTCTATTGTTTTATCTAACAAACGCTTTGCAATGCCCTTGTCCCAAAAGTCAGGATGGACTGTAAGTGGCCCAAATACTCCCACACTGCCCCAATTTGCGATAAAGTTTGATCCCACAAAATTTCCATCTACTTCTGCAGCTAAAGATAAAGAGGGATCGGCCCTAAATCGTGTACGTATATAGTCTGCGTCACCGAAGAAACTCATAGGGTCAGGCAGTCCAAGAAATGTGCCAAACGACAGCCTGGATACCCTATCTGCTTCTCCCAGATCAGCTTCTTTTAGGGAACGGATAACAGACTCCATTATCAAACTATGGAAAGCGGTCTACTAAAATTTTGAGGAACTAGGTATCATGAGAAATAAAAGAATAAAAAGGAATTGTTAACAATTCGGATCCAAACTGGACGGACTATCCGAAATATAGTTAAAAAGTAAGTTAGTGTTAACAAATCGGATCCATTTTCTGGTATGTGCTCTAACTATCAAATTTTGATTGAAAGCTTTATCTGGTACGGTTACGCTATTATCTATGATCTATGTAAATGTCGATCGCAGAGCAATCTGTGTATACTCCAAATCCAAAGAAGTTAAGATGTGAGATTTGCGGGAAAATATTTGAGACTCCGGACATGTTAAGCTATCACAAGTCCCTGGAACATAGTCAAGACAAAAGGCCACCGATTGGCGTCTCCTAAAATGAGATAATCCTTATCTGATTGTTTATCCGGTTAATTCCTGTAGATTACAGTGACATTTAGAATTATGCAAATTGTTTAAGTGACACAGTGACATAAATATAACTATCAGAGCATAGACCATGTCTGATCCTTATCGAGTTAACAGATCTTACATCCTCCACTTATTAATGTGGCTTGGTATATACTTAGGAATAAGTATTGGCCTCTCATTATTGCTCCCATTTCCTATGTCATTTATTGCCTTTTTAGGAGTTTTCATAGTGATCCAGTTTGTTAGGAGATATATTAGATCAGGTATTAATCGATATGGTGGATTTTTTGGTCAGCCATCTTCTATGCTCGGATTCAAGGCTTTGAAGTATTATTGCATGAGCTGCGGTCAACAACATAGCCAGAGGGCGTGTCCCAAGTGTGGGTCAAAGATGAAAAGGGTGGGATAACTAAACTCCTAGATAGAAGGCCGAAAGAAATAAACAACGTGGTTTGGCATGGGCGGGAAAGGATTGACCTGATTTCTCATGTGTTCGTGATTAGTCCTTTACACAAAATATTATTATTCTAACATCTATAGACTTAATGAAACATGTTTTCTGATGAGAATCTTGGTAAGGCCATCGATTTTGTAAACCCTAA
>DATBGR010000307.1:0-3032 GCA_036557905.1 Nitrososphaeraceae archaeon
AACTCGAAAATACTGTAAGAATCATTATGGATAAGCTGAAAGCTGATACTACTGAGCTCAAATAAGAAATGGTCGTTCAAACTGCAGTCGGATGGATATTAGATGTTTTGGATGATTATACCACTAGCGATATTAATTTACTCATTAAATTACAAGATGGCAAAGTAATCAGCTTCAAACAACATTTAAAAGAATATATTTTCTACATTCTTCCCAAGTCTCGATCAGCTGGAGATCTTTTTCAACAGTTATCAAGAAATGATCAACTAATCAAGAAAATATTCTGGGATGAAAAGTATATTGATCTTGCAGACAAGGGCAAGACCAGATTAATTGGAATAAGCGTAACAGATATCAAATCGCAGAACTATCAAATACTCATAAAGAAACTAAAATCGGATTCAAGAGTACGTTCCTTATATAACACAGAATTATCAACGACTCAACACTTCATTTACAATCAATTAAGGATTGCACCTACCAGTAAAGTTGGCATCGGATTTGAGGAAGAAAAGTTGCTATCCATTGAAAAATTGGACGATAGTGAGGATGTAACCCCGCCACCGTTTAAGATTATACATATTAGGATCAGCAGCAGTGGTAGTAGTAAACCAAAGCTTAATGTAAGAATTGATAATCAGATGTCAATCATATTCAATGGACCATCTGACGAGAGCTTTGGCTCTTATGTTAATGAGAAAAAACCAGACATTGCTATTATTTATGCAGAATACAAGCAAGCTAACAACAATATACTGACTTCTATACGTGATGTCCTGGCTTATCAATCGAGTCAAAAAATCGTTATTGTACATGCCCACGATATAATTGAAGACATATCACTTATTGAATTAGTGGAGAAAACTCGATTTAGTTATCTCCCCCTAAAGCTAGCTTCAAATTATGGAATGATGAGACTTATCGATAGTCGCATTACTTACGAGTTAATTAAAAGAAACTTTGTTGTTCCTAAAAAGAACATAGTGGCTAAGCATCATGAGGAGATCAGAACTCGAATATAATTGAATTGGACAAGGCAGGAATGATAATTTCTCCAGAGATTGGATTACATGAAAATGTTGTAGTCCTTGATTTTAATGACGAATATGCTAATATTATAACTAAACATAACATTAGCTACGAAGGTCTATCTAATGAATTCAGAAGAGATGAACGTACTGCTATTCTCCCATCAATTGTGCAAGAGCTTGTTGCAAAACGTGTATACTTAAAGCAACTTTTAAAAACCCAACAATCAGATAGTCTTCTCTACTTTAACTGTGAAGCTCGCTTAGGTGTACTAAAGCAAATCCTCGTCTGTATCTACGGAACATCTGGTTCAATCTGGAATAGATATAGCAACGTAAAAGTCTTTGAGGAAATAAACAGACTCGCTAGACAGATTCTTTTGCAGACTAAAGATATCGTACAAAGAGCTGGCTTTGATCTAATTTATGCAGATACTGACGCAGTCTTTCTGAAGAAAAAGGATTCAACAAGAAAAGACTACGAAGATATTATGAATCAAATTATCAGAGAGACTGGTCTTCAAATGAGTTTAGAATTTCATTACAAATATTTAGTGTTATTATATGTCGAAGCGGACGAGAAAATGGAAGCTAGAAAGCATTACTTTGGGCTCACTTATAACAACCAATTAATTACCCGCGGAATTGAAACACGAAGACGCGATTCGCCAGCATTTATCAAAGAGTTTCAACGTACATTACTTTCAAGGTTATTTGACTGCAATACATATGAACAAGTACTTACAATCGGATATGAGAATGCTTTGATGTATATTACTCAAAGCATTGACAAACTTATGAATGGCAAAGTCCAAATAAATGATCTAGTCATATCCAAGTTACTGAGACAGAATATAGAAAAGTACAAGAGTTTGTTTCCTCACGTCTCAGCAGCCATTAGGTTAAATGTGTCAGGAGCCATTGCGAATCGTGGAGACACCATCCAATATGTTCATACAGACTCAAGACACACTGATCCACTGCATAGAATAACTCCTGCTAACCTCATTTCGTCTAAAGAGTATGATAAAGAAAAATATTTAGAAATGCTTTTGGACTCTGCAGAAGCAGTTCTATCAATATTTGGATTTAATCGGTCATTATTTGGGTTTGATAGAAAGAAACAACATTGGTGGAATGAGATTTATCAGCAGCGTGAAAGGGATATTGAAGTAGCAAAAACAGAGTTATAAGCTGAACAGTATCAATGAGTTAGTTTCCAGAATAAGATGTGCCTACTAGCCATTCCTGAGCATCTTCTTTTGTTTTCTGTATAATATTGATTTGACATGATCTATTTGTCACGAACCCGATCTATATTACACCATATCGAGATCCACTAGGCTCCTTTTCAAATTCGGATGACATTTCTAGTACAGGCTACAATATCACAGGCACTCTATCCTTCATTTTAATATGGCTAGCCACTCCTGCTGCGTCACGACTCAGCAAGAATTGGAAAGGTAAAATACTGGTTAATAGTAAGTGCTCCGCTTATTTACGACATGACCCAGAATTCTAATTGTTGTCTGGGAGTTTATGATTAATTTTTAATTATGGAAATATAGTCCGCGGCCTCATGATAGATTTGCATATAATCTCCTCTAGATCAGGACTTTGCTCGTTTACTGTGAAATACCTTTGCCTGAGCAATCGTCTTGCTATTGATAACGGGTATTGGATCACCACTTGGAACATATCTGCTCACTGACACTTTATCTCCATGGAAATAGATTATAATCCAATACTAATGGATTTTTTAGGCGCGAATGTGACTGGAGGATATAACGATTCGAAAGGTCTCTCCGGATCTGGCCAAGTAGTTACTGGGATTGCGGGTATGGATTCCTCACGCTTTGGTGCCTGTTTAATAGGTGCTGGTCCACCTGATAGTTTAAGGTCTGATGATGGAACGGGAGGCGCTGGTGAAGGAGGTTGTTCTATCGGAGGAACGGTTCCGCCGATAGTCATTCCTGGACTACTTGGCGCGCTCTGTGATGTTTG
>DATBGR010000308.1:0-13518 GCA_036557905.1 Nitrososphaeraceae archaeon
AGGAGCAGGAATACTTGAAGCAAAAAGAAACTTTGTTCTGGGAAAAAGAACATTAAGTTTATTTTATGCAGCAGATGTTGCAGATCAGCTTGAAAATAAGATTATACCAGCTCTGCGCTCAGGTTATATAGTGCTTGCAGATAGATACATATTTACTCTTATGGCCAGGGATGCTGTACGAGGGATAAACAGAAGATGGTCCCATAATTTGTTTGGATTTGTGATTAAGCCAGACTTGGTATTCTATCTTGATGTAAATCCAAGCGAACTAATGCATAGAGTATTTCAAAAGAATTTGTCATTAGATTATTACGAATCAGGTGCAGATCTTGGCTTATCTGAAGATATGCTGGATTCATTCTTGAGATATCAAGGTATGATAGCTAAGGAATTCCTCAGAATGCAAAAACAATATGGCTTGATCCCTATTAACGGAAATAGGTCTATCACTGAAATTAACATGGATTTACAGAATAGAATTGATAATTTTCTTAGTACTGTATAATGATGAGACTGAATTGTAACTAATATTTGGGATATCTAAATTGAAGTGTAAGGGATGAGTGATTGTAGTGTCAAATCCCAGTTGTGACCTATCGTGATTATAAATACTTCAAATAAAACTAATGTTATACATGCATAACCGATAGTTTTGTTTAATACTTTAATCTAAAAATAGCAGGACAATCAAGCCAGTGACTAGTTATTTCCCCGGTTGATAATACACAAAAACAAAAGATCTCAAATAAGTGATTGAGATATAAAATATCAACTCAGTGAGGTTAAACTGTTGAGCTGAGTCTTACCTCTCGTTTCTTTCATCCGGAGGTTTAATACCTTTGAAATTAAAATCTAATGCAACATCATATACAATTTTCAAAACGCCACCCAACACAAATGGGGCCGATAAAAGCGATAGTGACTGTAGTATATAACCAGCTAATGATGGAGAAATTGCTTGCGTGATATTTCTTGATACATTGGTGATTCCTGCTGCTGCAGTTCGTTCATCCTCTCTAACCACTGCAACTATATCTGATTGTCTTGTAGGCACATCCATTTGTGATAATGTCATTCTAGCAAGGTATAATGCTACTGCGAGAGGGAAAGTAGGAGCAAATGCAACAAGGATAAGCAAAATATTTGATGGAATATGTGTAAAAACCACTGTATTGATCAATCCTATTCTATCAGCAATTTTTGCCGCAGCAAGATATGAGAAAGCAGTGAGAACTCCAGCTATAGAGAATATATAAGACAATGTAGTCAAATCAACTCCGAATTTTGTGAAAAACTACAATGAAACTATACTTTGAATAACAAAGCCACCGGCAAAAGAATCAAGAGCAAAGAGAGAAGATAATTTACTAATGATCTGTTTTGATTTTGGGGTTAGAACTTTTTTCAGTGGCCTCGAATGATTGTTGTTCTTATCATTATTATTATCTATCTGAATCTCCACTTTGGTTGAGAGCAAACAGTAAATTCCCAACACTGCTAGCCTAATGATACTATAAAGTAGAAATAGTGGTTTAATGGATTCGATTTGACTCAATCCATATTCGTGTACAAAGAACTCGGGTAGTCCTGAAACCAAAACACCGGCAGACATTGCAAAAGTTCCAACCATGTTATAAATGGCATAAACCGTATTTCTTTTCTTAATGTTACTTAGTGTCTGGGGTAGGGTAGTACCACAAATTTATCATAGTATTAGTAGCTGGCTTCTGATCTTCTTTTCTTGTTGTTGTTGTCAATACTCCAATCACACAGTTGTTTTTACTTCTGTAATCCAGTCACACTTGAAACCATGTTTCTCGTGATGCTTGACTACTGCTTCTCTATTTGGAGCATCCAAGAGACAATACCATCTATCCTCGTCTTTGTTATACATCATATTGTCATGTGTTACTCCAAATTCGTCTTTAGCCGAGCTTTGCGCTTTTCTTAAGGTTTCCTCATCAACACCTTTCAAATTGTGAGTATCCAAAAATTTTGGCATGTTCTCAGATTCCCTCTCTAGATAATTGAATTCCGTTCTTTTTCGCAATTGTCAATAAATAACCCAGTCTTATACCATTATCAAAGATATATGGTTCTATTACTTTTAGGAAATCCTCCTTAAGCGATTCGGTCTTAATATCACCGTCAACTAGATTATTCAATGTTTGAATAACTTTTATTAACGGTCCATATTTAGTACTCATGAACTCCAAATAATGATTTGGACTTAGGGTCGAAAATATTGTTGTTCCTCGTTCAAAATATATATCTGAAACTCCTGATAGTCGCTTTTCTATTATTTCTGGGATTCCCCAGTGTATTGGAGATGGGGCCGGTGGATTATTATTATTATTGCTAGTCTTTAGTAAATGTTTGGCATTTACATTAAATATAGATCCAATTGCGAGTTCTGGTGGCCAAGTCGCAAATCCGATTCTACCACCCTTCTTCGTAACCCTAATCATTTCTTTTGCAACAATTTCTGGTTGAGGTGCAAACATATGTCCAAATGTCGAGAGAACCACATCAAAAGATTCATCGTCAAAAGGCAGATTTTGACAATCGCCTTCTTTCCAAACTATGCCTTTAACTTGTGCTGATTTCTCTTCTTCTTCTGCCAAGGACAAAAGTTCAGGTGTAATATCTATTCCGGTGACATTTGCACCTTTCCTACGAGCAGTAATGGCAGTGTTACCATTTCCACAGGCTACATCTAAAACAGACTCACCAGGCTGAATATTAACCAGTCTAGTCAAGTGTGCAGATATCTGAGGCAGCATTGTGGATATACTTCGATAATCCCCCAGTGCCCATACGTTTTCCACTCTCGTGTTCCTCTGTACTTCAACTGAAGTCAATTCGTTTTTGCTCTTCAAACCCATCAGTTTATTCATAGCCAGAGATATCGTGATATCACTATATAAATGTAACTACTACGATATCACGATATCTATATAATCTAGTTAGCGATATCGTGATAGCACTTATATAGCAGTATGGGTATTATAATTATAATGGTGCATGATTTTATAATACGCGGTTTTGATGATGATATTCATTCCCAATTGGGAGATTTGTCAAGACAAAAAGGTGTATCCATAAATTCCATTGTAAAGGATGCTGTAGATAAATGGCTGAAGCAACAAAAAGAGATACCTAAACGACACTATCTTCTTATCTACGACAATGATGAATCTATGAAATCCTTATTAAAATCCATGGATGAAATGGCACAGAAAGGCGACTGGTTCAGATGTTTTGTCAGATCATCCGATTATTCAATTATGGATTTATTAGAAAGACTAGACTGGTTTGATGGAACAAAATTGTCATCCAAGTATCCGCAGAAGGATTTTATGAAGTATTGTAGTAGTATAGTACAAAATATTTCGAAGAATTCCGGAAATAAAGAGGTTTATTGTGTTGACTTTCTTATGAATGATATAGCTACTACTACATCTATGAAGGAAGCAATCAAAATCGACAGAGCATATGATGAAAACAAGTTAGAAGGCATTGTTTTTTGTGCTTGTAGGGCAAATATTTTTTTTGATTCGCCTATAGCTGACATGTTAGATCTATTTGATTCCCACGAGCAAATATTTATTATCAAAGATGGATTAGTATACAAATTACATATCAGTAGGGAAAGTGTTCATAAATTATTTCTAAATTAACTTATATCGCAAATTCGCGAATAAAAACCATTGATTCATGAATAACGATAACAATAGAAGATTTGAGAAATCAAAAATAGTACTCAACAGTTTACTGCAAGTGTCAGTGTAAGCGCTGTTGTCAGTAAATACAGCGAGTTAACAGTTGTAAGGAAAACAAATTAAGTAGGAATCTGATCAGCCGCGATAATGAAAGTATCAGTTAGATCAATCTCGTGTATTCTCATCTTTTCATTTGTTGTGGTAGTGTTGATGATTAGCTTTGACTATCATTCAAATTTAGCCAAGGCAGAGAAACCAGCAGTATGTGATCCCGAGGATAAATCAGTTAATTCCACAGAATCAAAAATATATGGCGTTCCAACAACAAGTGAAATCGGAGCTAACACAATAATTAGAAAATAAAGTCACTACCCAACATGAGGCCCTGTTAACTTAGCGATAAAGATACAGCTGCAAACATCTCTATATTCTATGAGTTTATTTAAACGTCAGAGAACATCCGCAGCTATCATAAGATTCTCTAACATTCCAGAATCATGTGCAGCGTTAGATACAAAGCCAACAAAGTTTTTATCGAACTGTATTTTTTCCACAATCTTGGGGATACTGAATCTTTATACCATAAGCAGGATCTTGAAATGTTTAATTGAAAGACAGATTGTGTACACTATTTTTGTTATTGTTACCATTCTGAGAATATGGCATATATTGTGAGTATTATCAAGAGTAAAATCGAAGATACAAGTTTCATTGAAAGAACATCCAATACATAAGGACAGAACTGAATGTTTTGATGATTACTTTCCTTGCACTAGAATTAACTGCAATCTGGAGTATATAACAAATTGTTTGGTTTATTTGTGAATATGCATAACCTAGAGATTCTGGTAAGGCAAAGGATAGTTAAATGAAGAGCCAAAAAATAGACTATTTTATTTGGCAGTAGAGTTTGATGATGGTGTAGTAGTTGCAGCCAGGCGCGCGGCTGCTTCATCTGAATGATTTGTAAATCCTGAATGAGCTTCAAGCCACGAATAAAGATCTGCTAAAACATACTCCGGAATCGGACCAAATGATGTTACCCAGTCACTGGATGGATAAAGATCATGCCCAAGATTCGGATATGTTACTAATGTATCATCAGGATGATTCAGTTCAGTTAGTCTCTGCTGCAGAAGGTATGCTTGTAAATTTTTAACTTTATCTGGATTAGCAATCGCAACTCTTGTAGCAATTTCACCTCCTTCACTATGACCAATCAAGCTGATCTTCTTTGGATCAACTTCGGGCTGCTGGATTAGTACTGGATTAGTACATTTACAGCTTTCTCTGCATCTTGTTTTAGATCATCGTATGTCATATTTCACCATAGGCTGTTGTTAACAATTGTTCCATCATCATCTATCCCTCTCTTGTCATATCTGAGAACAACAAATCCCCTTTCTGTAAGATACTCAGCTATTTGCCAAAACGGTTTAACATTTGTACCAACAGTGTAGTTCATGTCATTAGGTTCTGCACCAGGTATCAGGAGGGCTGCAGGAACTGGATCTTTTCCAACAGCAATAATCGTCAGCTGAGCCTTAGTCCTTACACCATTCCCTGAGTCTATAACTAGATTTCGATATTTTAAGGTAGGGACAGATTGTTGAGCTAGTGCTTCATCTTGTAGGTTGCAGTCAATAGACCTGGTTCTACTAATCGACCTATTATTCAGTCCAGTCCTAAAACGTTGTACGGAACTACTAAATGCAATATTTCGGAGATGCGATCATAGTTCCAACCAAATAGCAAAAATAGATCTTTTTATTCCTGATTCTTTTTCTTTAAATCGTCTGTTGCGACCTTTGCTTTTGTATTCTAAGAATCCTTGTAGTAGATGCAAACACTGGAACTATAGTTGTCGCTCCTGTCATTATTGTCGAATGTGTCTTTTTTCCTGTTGTTCCTATCATTATTTTTTGTTATTCAATTGTTTCAATAGAGGTACTTTGTGTTCTTCTGATCATAACAAAGTGACAGATTCCAACATTGAATTTCTAATCTGGATTCCAAAATTGAAATTTAGGACCCTATTTATATATTATACTCTAACAACTAGAGTTGATTTAATTAAAATGACACAGGCCCAGACAAGAACTCACAAGCACCAAATATCTGAAATGCTTGCCATAGCCGCAATGACCTTATTACTTATCCATATAGCAGATGGATCTATGGAACGTATTATCAAGCATGGATTTTTGCCAGTGAGTATTGACAAGAGGCCGTTTGGTATATCTAACTTTGGTATCTTATCAATAATCCTGTTTTTCCTAGCTTTTGGAATTGATATTCGAGAGAAAAACAGATCAAGTGTAACAACGACTCTCATTATATTGGGTGGCGCACTTATTGGAACAACTGCTTTAGGAGTATCAATGATGGATAGTGGCCAAGGGATAGCAACAATTTTGACAGTATGCGGAGTAGGATATGTAATAATGGGATCAGGGATACTACTAAGGGATATACAGCGAAGAAGGATAAGAGGATTATTTCCAAAAGCGTCTAAATTGTATAAATAATATGAGAGGAATTTGAGCAGAATTACAACTTGTGACAACTATCTCTGAAAATGCTTATTACATCGAGAGACAAGAATAGATCAGGCAAAAAAAATGAAGACAAACATCAAATACACCTTCATTTACAATTTCAGCGGCAATTATTGCAGTCATTATCATATCTGCTGCTATGATTTTTGGAATACAAAGCCAAACATGGCATGCCGCATTAGCACAAAATGCCAAGAATAATGCAACAACACCACCAACAAATACCGTTGTAAAAGTCACCCCAAGCCAATCGACTAACAAGACTTTCTGGATAAGTACAGTACACTTAGATGGAACAACAAGCTTACAAGCCGGCGTACCGTGTGGTAATTGCAGCCAGAATACTCCACCGCATCCAGCTGAGAAGTTTCCAACCACTAAGCTTCCTGCGGGAGCAGGGCTTGTATTAAGACCACCCAACAAAGTAGGAGCTTGGGATATGAGAGCATTCACATTTGCTCCAGACCAAATAGTCGTTAATCAAGGCGATATAGTCACTCTCCATTTCTTAGGCGTACAAGGTCCGCATCATGTGATAACTGTCGATGGTGTTGGAACCTTTCCACTTGATAGGGGGCAGATCCACACAGTAACGATTACAGCAGACAAACCTGGAACAATAACGTACTGGTGCCACGTACATCCTCCGAGCATGGTTGGCGAGATCTTGGTACTTCCTAAACCAGCATAACCGATGGCAACAATTCAACCTGAACATGTTGAGCACTCCAATCTCTTATTTTTGCATAACTTTCGGTATAATAATTCAACATATTGCTAAGAGAATTGTCCTTTATGCGTTTAGCACACAAGGTAAATACAATAACAATGACATTTACGACGAATGTCAGGATTATGAATAATGCGACTCGAACTATTAATACTTACAAATAGAAAACCCCGGCATTAAGGAAGTTTTAGAACTTGTACATATCTTTAATCTGGTATTCATTTTCGCACTATGGAACCAGGCATTGGATAAACTTCAAACGTAAGACCTGCTTCTTTGACAGCTGGATCATTTGTACCAAGAGCATGTGCATCTGATTCATTTATTACATCTACAATACGGACCCCCTAAGGACCTCTTGGATCAAGTACAAGTCTGTAGACGATTGCTATACCATCATCTATCAAACCTTTCCAGTAAGTAGCATGGTCTTGCATTACTTATATTTCGGCTTCTGTCATATCCTGAACAAAGGTGGGTCGTGGAGGACTAAGCTAGTACAAGAATCGATTCTTTTCACTTTTATTCATCAAAGGTATTAAGGTGATAACAGATACGATAAGTGTTTCTATGAGGCAAGCATCTCAAATTTTACCAGTCAAAAGATGATGTTTTGATTTATCTGAGGAATATGCAACAGGTGCAAATTTGCAATGGAACTATATCCCCCATTATAGATCAGAGGTTAGCATGGATCTCGCATCGATCATGATGAGTGCGGTTCATATATTATATCATCATAAATGAGTTTGGCTGTGGAGCTCTTGTGATCAGGTTACGTTCCATATTTGGGAACTAAATGCAACGTAGCTAATGATCTATATTGGAATACACTTTTTCGAAAGAGCAGGGGTTAATAGGAGTCAGAGATTGTTTATTAATTATGGTCAAGTATAAACAACTAATCTCCAGAAGCAAGCATACTATATACTGGCATCGAATCCATATGTTGCCTATGACTAGTTACAGAGCCTGATTCTGATTCGCATCTGAATTCAGTCTGCTTGCATAGATACCAATGTTCGCATCTCTCGCAATAATGAACATGATCGGGATCGTTAGAAGTATGTTGCAACTTTATAGATTAGCCATAAGTTATAGGGGCTTATAAAGCCTTACTTAACCATGTTAAACAATCCTAGACCATTCTGTATGACTCATATTCTACATTCTATAAGGCTACCATATTTCTCAAGTTCCTATTAAAAAAAATTTCGATCTTAACCCCCTTATCCAAATATCAGTATCATGCTCAGCTCAGTAATTAATTGTAATTGTAGCGAGATAGTGCTGCCTTATTCAGATTCACCATTTTAGAGGAAAAAAATCAAAAGAGAATAGGTACTCTATCTCATTCTCAATTGCATTTTAGCCTTGGAGCGGAGGGTTTTTATCGTAATTTGCTATGGGCATGGTAGAGTAATTGGTGCATCATTTTCTGAATCTCCATCATGGCTCTAATGGTTGAAATACTTCTTTGTATGCTTAAATGGAATAACTTCTCCATTGTCACCATCGCCATCATTTCTAGAAGGGAAATGAGTGAATGAATTTGAGTCTTGAGAACTACACAATGATGATCCATCATCATTGGTACTGACATCGAAACATCTTTTGACTGTTATTACATTTGACTGATATGCTATGGAGACTAGTAGTAAGCTAGAGCGCATCAGTAATAGAGATATAGCCACGGCTAGATGCGGCATAATGGTATTAAATGAAATATTACGAGCAAATACCGTTGTCTTAAATATTTGACAATTACTTATTATATTTAAATTAAGAAAAATAATACTGTATAATTTTGCTAAGATTTTCTAATTCCCATCAGAATCTGATATGCGTTTCAAAAAAAACACCAATAAGATCGTTACAAATTTGGTTCATCTTACTAATGTCTCTTACGGATTGCGATCCTTCCGCTCATAGTTGTGGTTTAAATTTCGTTTTAGTTAGCATAATTCTCATATTCTTACTAATCCCTACCGTATTGAATTGCAATAAAGAATACAATCCTAATAATTTAGGATTTGCCATTAGTCAAAAACATAATGATGATACGAGAGTTAACATCATCAGTAAAGATAACGCAACAATGCTATCTCGTAATGTTGTTATGACAAACGGGACAAATTCTGATCTTCATTCTAATGCATCGAAAACAACTAACAACGATAAATTAGATATCCTAACTTTTGGAGATACGATAAAAAGTCAAATTACGACCGCAAAGCCGATATTAGACCAGTATGGAACCAAAGCAAGCTTCTTTATAACCTGTGATTTTGCAAGTAGTAGTAGCACTAGGCAGCATCGTATGAATTGGAATGACGTATGGGAGTTACAAAAAGATGGCCAGGACATAGAATCAAAAGGTATGACACATCTGGACCTTACTCATTTATCTCTAAAAGATCTAGAATCTGAAATAGGTGGTTCTAAACAATGTCTAGAAAATCACGGTGTTAACTCTCCTAATATTTTTGCAGTTGTACATGGTGATGCTTGGGACAATTCTACTGTAATAAATACCATTAGTAAGTATCATGGATTTGCAGACAATGGTTTTGCCGATCTAATGTTCTTACGCTGTGATCGTTATGATGATACTCCTAAGCAGACAGATTGTGGAACATATAATGATAACGGAACACTAACTTATGCAAATAGATATACTATCAAAGAGGATAGCCAGAATTCATGGGATAAGAATTACCTTCATAATGATCCCCTAATATTTCAAAAGTTTGTAGAACAGGTTAACTCCCAAACTGCCTATAATAGTAAAAAGGATTTTATCGATGCTATACCTATAGTTGCGTATCACAGTATGGATAACTCTAAGGGACCATCTAGTACTGATGTTGGATTACTTGCTTCTGAAATGAAATATTTGCATGATAATGGCTTTAAGGTAATACCTATGTCAGATCTGCGTTATGATCAAATTACAAAATATATGTACATAAGAAATAATCAACTTACCATTCATCTCTTGTCATCGTAATGCAGGAACTATTCGATATATTGTACCATCAAAGGTAAGAGTGTATAAAAATCCATCAGGACCAACTTTTATATCAGTAATAGTGCCAAAACCATGTCCAAATATTACTGAATTAAGATCTTCAAGGGTGTTTGCTACCTTGCTCTCGAGTGGACCACTTAGCAAGAGACCTGTTCTATCCTCATTTAGCTTAAAATTGTACAAATTACCAGTATTCACATCACCTACGAACATGGTATTTTCATATTGTTTTCCCAATTTGTCTGAATTTAAGAATTTTAGAGCTGTAGGACCTATTGTTGGTTTCCAGGTAAATTCTGGAGTTCTGTAGATTCCCTTGCCTCCAAAGTTTACGAGATCCCTAGTTGGATTTTCTGAAACTGGACCAAGTAAGGGACCATTTACTTGCCATATCCCTTGGACTTGGCCCCAACCGCTGTTAAATCCAGGCTTGACCAAATTAATTTCATCACCAAACGTAGGTCCATTTTCAGTATCCCACAAGTTACCTGTCACAGGATCAAAATCCATACCAAAGCTATTTCGGATGCCATAGGCGTAATATACTCTTGTGGGATCTTCACTCCCTAATGGATCAGGCATTACTGGCTGGCCATCTTTTGTAATCCTTAGTACACCACTAGTTCCGTCGAGTTTTTTACCATTCTTGTTATTCTGAGCCAGGCCATCATGACTTCCAACATCGCCTATTACTGTATACACATTATTATCTGGCCCAATTAGCACTTTGCCACCATTGTGATTACTTTCTACAAGAGGGTCTAGCGAATTAGATGGAAGATTTAACAGATCTACTGGATCTATTAATCGATTATTTATTAATTCATATCTGTAAATATGGTTACCTGCTGAAACCCTTGGATTGGCAGTAGGTTTAGTATAATAGAGAAAAACGTATGTATGTCCTTGACCTGCACTACCATCGCCTGCAGCAGCCGAAGTTGTTTGCTTTGAAATTGCAATCCCAAGCAAACCCCATTCTATAAATTGTGTGGCTGGACTAACATGCAAAAGCGGTTTATTTGACATCTGACCGTCTATAATTCTAAGTACATTTCCTGTATTCTTCTCTAAAACCAAAATATAGTTTGGGTCTAGAAATGCCATACTTGTAGGTATCTTGAGTCCTTTGGAGACCACCTCAACTTTCAAATTCGGATCATTAATTATAGGTCCAGATGCAGCAAGTACTGCTTTAGTATAAGCAGCATTAGCATAGAAATAGTTAGGAGGAATTAATAACGCAGAAAATGTAGATGTTATAATAATAACTATAACAAAAATGCATGAAAAAATTAGCACTGCCTATGTTGGTATTGAGAATCCCAAGTAAATTCGCATTGAAGCTAACTGATTTCCTGGCTATTTTTACGTTTTGACCTCCCACAACAAATCTTTTGGTAAAGAATGAAAGAAAGGAAGAAAAAAAAAATAGTAGTTTGCTAATTTATCAATATCAAAAGGCAGACAGATGTTTATACAAGTGTATATTGCAATAGGAGTCCTTGCACTTGTATTCATTCTAATTATAGAAAGGAGAAAAGTAAATAATATTCTCATCTGGACTTCAATGTTAATTGGAGCAGGCCTTATGGTCGGGCTTCATGTTATCAGCATAGAAGATGCATTAAAGGCAATCAACCTAGATGTAATTATATTTCTTTTTGGTAGGTTCAGTATAGTTTCTGCACGTGACAGGTCTGGAGTGCTTAAGTATGTAGCAGTAAAGATGTTAGAAAGAGCAAATAGTAACGTTAATTCAATAATGTTTGTATTTGTTATAGGATTGGGACTACTTTCCGCGTTTCTTGTTAATGATACTATTGCATTATTGGGCATTCCACTTGTAATACATGTTTCAAAACAAATCAGACTTAGGCCGACAGTTCTATTACTCGCCCTTGCATTTGGAATAAGCATAGGAAGCGTGATGACACCATTGGAAATCCTCAAAATTTACTAATAGCCATTAGAAGCGGTATTTCTCTGCCATTCTTAACATTCATAGAATGGTTAATTATACCAACTATACTAAATCTATTTCTAACCTGGTTTATTTTGAAGGTATACATTAAAAAAGGTCTGTTAAAAGCTTCAAATGATGGCAACAGTAGTAGTGAGATTATGACAACTAAAGATGATGAATTACTATCGGCAAATATTAATACTAATCCTTATCTTGCTAAAATTTCGGTCATCATTCTTTTATTAATTATAGTAGGGTTTATGATTTCAGAAGTTCTTCAGTTTCTTTTTCATACTGCTTATCTTAATATAATACGCAATAGAATATCAACTTATAAGAAAGATATTCTTTATTGTATTTATTGAGAGAACATATTTCTGCAACGGCCACTGACGCCATAACAATAAATGAAAAAAATGAAGAAATAGTAGCAGATACGAATAAGACACCTTCTTACATTCCTCCTCACTCTTCCGATCTCTTAGATAGAAAAGTAGAATTTATTACCACAGATCTGCTTAATTGCCGGGAGTTATCCAAAGGCCTTCATGAAATATCACCAGAAAATGCATTAGTAATATCAGAATTCATTATTGCGATGAGGACAGAAATCAATTTGTCGGATAACTATAGAAGAGACAATATTAGATTTTTATTTATTTTTTCTAAGTATAACGAAAATAGACCATTCCAAGCAATGACAAGAAATGATATAATATCCTTCTTGGATAGTTATCGCAGACCTGAGGCAGCAGATCCTCTTCATAAATGGATAGGAACTTACAATCTGTATAGAACGTATTTAATACGATTTTTCAAATGGTTATATTATCCTGATATTGAATCAGACAAGAAGCCAAAACCAGAAGTTGTTGATACTATTTCTCAATTAAAAAGAAAAGAACAATCTATTTACAAACCTACGGATTTGTGGACGTATAAAGACAATTTCCAAGGAAAATCATGACCAAGCATCTGGGATATCAAGTAGAAGTGACTAGCAGGACAGAATTATACAATCATTTTAAACTATCCAATTACATAGGTTGCAGAATTAATGCATATCCTTCAGTTACTAGATTTAATGGAACTAATAAGATGCCAATAAGCTTCATAATGATTGATTTAGACTCAAGCACTTTTATGTATTCCAAAGAAAAACTTGATAGGCTATTAAAAAAGACTATTGGAAAAATTCACGATACAATAGGTGGAAGTCCTACAATACTATGGACTGGAAATGGTTACCATATCTATCTACCTGTTAGAATTTATAGAACTATACGATCTTGCAGCTTCTTTGCAGATTGATGTGACTAGTGCTTTTATTCGGTTTACAGAAAAATTCTTCACCGATAATAGATGCGACCACCAACATAACCCAACAGTAAAGTCATGTCTTGTCTGAGTTCCAGGAACTGTGAACTCGAAATGTATGCAGCAGATAAAAATAATACAAGAGTGGGATGATCATAGACCAAAAATAGATAATCTATTGCGCCACTTTAGAC
>DATBGR010000309.1:0-13642 GCA_036557905.1 Nitrososphaeraceae archaeon
ACTTCGCTTGCTTCATCCAATATTTGCATGTATATACATTTATATTGAACCTATATAAACATTTTTGTTCTAATCTGTATAGATTTAGTATAATGTAAATTATATTAAAAAGTTCCATCAAGGAAGTAGCCAAAATTAACGATCAAGAGTTACGAATTTTCTTTAACTTGTTGCCTATTTAAAGAGAAAATTGAGGATATCGTATTGTGTAGATATTTATATTATATCGTTCAAATTGACTAGACTGATATGAGAAAATTAAATTGCGAAATAATCTTGATAACATTAGTCTTGGCAATTTTATTACCTATAGGAAGTATTTCAACAGTTTTGGCTGTGGACATTAAGGGAACTGTGGCCGATGATAATATTAAGGGTACTGCAACCGATGATGACATGAGGGGATTTAAAGGCAATGATATTTTGAATGGACTTTCAGGCAATGATGAAATTCAGGGGGAAGTGGGCAATGATATTTTGAATGGTTCTGATGGGAATGATTATCTGTCAGGCGGAGACGGCAGTGATATACTAGATGGAGGCGTCGGCAGCGACGAGCTCGATGGAGGAAATGACCGGGATAAACTGTATGGCGGTGCCGGTAACGACGTATTGTATGGTGCTATGGCTAATGACAGGCTAGACGGCGGTCCTGGCGATGATCGCCTATATGGGGGTCCAGGAAACGATACGTTAAGTGGAGGTCCTGGAGGAGACTACTTTAGATGCGGTGCTGGCATTGACAGAATAACGACGTTCAACCCCTCCGATGGCGACCATGAATTTGGGGATTGCGAGATTAAATAATTCAAGGTATCTGATTAATGTTCTTGAAATGTAGCTTAAAAGGTCCTAATATTGACTAAATGTTTAGTTACTAAAACAAGTAAAAGGTATCGATTTTAACTTTTTAGAAAAAATCATCTATGGTCAGAAAGTCTGCATATTTAAATTTAGTAATTAGCTATTTCTACTGTAGTCCCATGTAGAGTAATATTTCGGCTTGATTTCCAATATGACTGAATTTCCGTTTCTTACATTTTCGAGTAATATCTTTGCCATTGGGTGAGTCGTACTACCAAGATATTTTAACATTATTTTTTCCACTATTGGAAGATTTGCATCAGGATCGCTCAAAATTCTAACGTTACCTTTACCTCTTATCCCTTTATACGGAGGATTTCCATCATCTACACAAAAATAAATCTTATCGTTCTTATTCAAATTACTGGTCTTTTTAGATTGTTTACCAGTTTCTACAAATATTACATCTTTAGAATCATCATATATATACCATGTAGGATGTATATTTGGATAGTGATCCGGATCAATGGTTCCAAGATGCAGATTTAACTTGCTCTCTGATAGAAATTTTTTTATTTCATTCTCTGAAAGCTGAACACCAAACCCCGGACTTCCGTGTAATAATTTCATTCAAATAATTGGCCATATATGAAATATAAATCTACTCTTGCCTTATATTAGAATACAGCTTACCGCTTCAAAAAATATTTATTAAAAAATAAAAAAAATGAATGTGTGCTTTGTTATCACTTGCTAACTATGTAATTGATCGTTTACTTGGTTCTATGGTGCTGTATTATCTAACGGTCCGATATTCTTTATGAGTCAATCTCACAGTCGCTATTGTTATTTCCGTCCCCACTTTCAGCACAATCATTTTTATTCTTTCCGTCGAAGTCAAGTTTTACTTTGTTCTTTTCAGCTTATCGCTCTTTCTCTTTCATTTTCTATTTAGTTTATTAAATAACAAAGTGCCAATCAAAAGTGAGGCCGATAATGCAAATCCAATATAAGAGAAGTTCCTTTCATAAGGAAAGATAATTGTAGATCCAATAAAAATAGATGATGATAAAATGCTCACAGGAATTATGTTTGAGTACTTTTTAGTTCTATCTGCTGTTTTCTGATCAGTTAAGTATTGCTTTATCATTGGTGCAAGTTCGCCTGAAATTTCTATCCCCTTTGCAAATCTATTTACGTATCTCTTAAATTCTTCAAAATAGGCCTCCTTAATTAGCCCCTCCTCTTCAAGCAAACTTACCAAGACGCGAACAAATTGAAACTTTACCCCATGATAATGATAGATACCTTCAAGAATTGAGGCCATTCGCATGTAAAGTGCAAGACTCTTGGGTAATCGGAAAGGAAATCTACTCAATGTTTTATTTGCCAAGTCTTGAAGTGCCTTTACCTCCATTCTATCCACCTTTTTACCGTGCAGTGATTGAATACTTAAATCAAGACCTTTTTCAACTAATCTTCTGTCAACAGAAGGCTCGAGTGTTCCTAGTTCTATCAACACATCAGTAGTTCTTACCGGATCTTTATCTACAAGACCAAGATATAGCCTTACCAACCTTCTTCTTGTTTCGTCATCAAGTCTTCCAACCATCCCAAAATCATAGAGTATTATCGTACCATTGCTAGATACTGATATATTACCCGGATGAGGATCTGCATGAAAAATACTGTGGCGCAGTAACATTTTAAAGAATAGTCTATGAATACGATAGACTAGTTTTGCCCTATCAATGTCATATTCATCAAGTGCTCTAATATCTGTTACTTTTGTTCCAGGCAGGTATTCTAAAGTAATTACATGACGAGAAGTTCTGTCAAGATAAACTTTCGGGATAATGACCGATCTATCTTCTTTCAGATTGTTCTTAATCTCGATCAAATTTCTTGCTTCTATTCTGTAATCCATTTCTTCATGTACAGTTTCAATGAATTGAGAAAGCATCCCTTCTGCTGAAAACCTGAGATTTTCATCAATAAAACGAGTAGCAAATGGTAACAGTTTTTTTAAAATATAGATGTTTTGTCCTATTGTTTGTTCAATATGTGGCCTACTTATCTTTACAACTACGTCTTTTTGCTCATATTTTGCTAGATATACTTGACCTAAACTTGCGCCAGAAATTGCGGAGGTATTAAAATATTCAAAAATTTCATCAAGTGAGCCAAGCTCTTTTTCAAGAGTCAGTCTGACGTCCGAAAATGGTGCTGGCAAAACGTCATCTTGAAGTTTCTCTAGGACATCCAAATATGGCTGAGGCAGAAGATCTGCTCTTGAGGATAGCCACTGACCAAGTTTTATGTACGCAGGTCCAAGTGCGACGAAAGTCTTCAAGGCCCTTTCTGCATGCTTTCTGAACTTTTTCTCGTTTACGTTTCTGCCTTCTTTTTTCACCCATTCCCTTCTATCCTTTCTAAGATACACTATTACTGGAACTAGTTTCAATATTGTTTTGATAATGAGCCAAATTGACGGTTTCTTATACTCAAAAGTAGGCTCTTTTGCGTCAGTTTCAATCGCAGCCTCAAATATTTCTTTGCTATCGTCCATCAAGATAATCGTTTCACCCTCGTAAGTGTAATCATGAAGATACCAATATCAAAAGAGTTGAACAACAAAACTAAAGCGGGGATATCATCAATCAATTTTATTCATTTTTCCCTATTAATAATATAATCCGAAAGGGCGGAGAGCATCATAATGCCAGGAAAATATTTTGATGCATCTACCAATATATGACCAAAAGGATCATTGCGCGGATCTATTTTGTCATAATGAACACTATAGTAACTGTTGTATTCTCGTATGTGCAAGTTTCCATATCTGTATTGTTTTTTTGATCCTTTCTTCTCTCCAAGTATAGTTGGTTCGTACTCTATTAGAGGTCTTACTGTTTTAGGTACAAGGATATTTCCCTCATTATCAACAAAGCTCATAGCAAGCTAACAATAACTTAAGATATAAGAATTATCTTCAGTTTTTTATATATCAACGAATAAACAAATATCTCCAAAAATTAGATTGAACTCTATGGGTGACTAATCTAGTGAGGGTATAACAAGACTTTTATAGAATATTATCTATTTTTTTGCTATGAGTGACACGAAGGGAAAGGTTCCAAATATAGTTGCAATTGATGTTATAAAGAAGAATGGGGTTGATGTTGAAAAGTTAAAGGAATTAATAACCAAAGGTGTGGGTGCAGAATTCACTACATATTATTATTATACAATTTTAAGAATGCACTGTACTGGACTAGATGGCGAAGGTATAAAGGAAATAGTCGAAGAAGCGAGGATTGAAGATAGAAATCATTTTGAAGCGATGGTACCAAGATTGTATGAACTCGGTGGTTCTTTACCAAGAGATATCAGAAAGTTTGCTGATCAGGCAGGTTGTCCTGATGCATATCTCCCAGATAATTGGGAAAACCTTACGTCCATAATAGAGGTATTGCTTGGGGCAGAACAATGTGCAATTCGTTCATGGGGCGAAGTATGTGATATGACTGCTGGAAAGGATCCGCGTACATACGATATTGCTCAAAGAATTATGCAAGAAGAAGTAGAACACGAGGCATGGTTTATTGAATTGCTCTCCAAAAGACCTTCTGGTCACTTTAGAAGAAGATTTGTTGGGCAGTCGCCTCATGTTGGACAACAAGGCGGACTAATTCATCTATAATCTACTATTTTTTCCTTTTTTTGTTTTTTTAAAAAAAAGAAAGTATGTTCAATTGTGAGTGTCTATATAGACAATTCGGGAGCATTACCTATGATGCCGGGCTGATTTGATAAATGCTACCCAAACCTATTGATACAACATACAAATTTCCGTCAGGACCGACTTCTAAATCTGTAATCCCACCAAATCCTTCGCCAAAGACAATATTACTTACCCCGGGTGAGGTTGGTTTTTCTATCACTCTTGATGATAGCTCTTGTGGAAGAATTAGATCTTTCCTATCTGGTGTCAGATCAAAATGATAAATCCTTCCATTATGCACATCTCCTACAAACATATCGTTTTCGTATGTAGTACCAAGTTTAGTTGACTTTAAAAATTTTACAGCTGTTGGTCCAGCTGTATTTACCCAAACTAGCTCTGGATCACTATAGTGACCTTTTCCATTAAAGTTTTGTAAATCAGATTCTGAAAAAGAATCCTCCAATGAGGCCAAACCTTGTACTTGTTGCCATCCACTATTGAACCCAGGAAGAACCAAGTTAATTTCATCGCCATTCCCAGGTCCATTTTCTGTATCCCATAAATTACCAGATATAGGATCAAAGTCCATACCAAAACTATTTCGAATTCCATATGCATAGTACAATCGCAACGGAATAGAATCTCCAAGAATTCCATCAGTGGGTTGACCGTTCTGGGTAATCCTCAATATACCTGATCTTCCATCTGGATCGATTCCATTATTGTAATTTTGAGTCTTGGTTTCAGTGGTTGGTCCCTTAAACGAACCATCAACGTCACCAATCGCTACATAGAGGTTATTGTCGGGTCCAATTATTATATTACCACCATTGTGACGGGGTCCCGGATTCGCCGGTAGATCCATTAAGAGTACTGGATTTATCAGCGCGTCACCTGATAACTCGTATCTGTAAACCCTATTTCCAATGGGTTGTTTTCCAGCTTTATCCTCTCCATCTTTTCCATCAATTTGAGTATAGTAAATAAACACATATGTTGTGGCACCATTTTTTGATACGGCTATTCCGCACAGACATCTTTCGACAGAATTCGCCACATTAACATCAAGTACAGGTTTCGGAAGAACTTTACCATTGACTATTCTCTTGATCATACCAGTATCTTTCTCAAGTACCAAAATGTCATCCGGGCCAACGAAGGCCATGGTTGTAGGAGTACTTAATCCCTCTGCAATTGTGGTAATTTTCAGATTCGAATCAAAAAGTCTTGGTTTTCCCTGTTCCACAAACTCGGTTTTTGCAAATTTCTCTTGAGCTTTCGCAAATTGGTGAGGAATAAAGCAAGCAAGTATCAAAAGTGAAATCAACGTAGATGTTATTAGGATTCTAACCAAGGCTTCCAACAATCATTCACGCCGAATCTAATATACATATCGAAGTGTTTCTTGTGAGAAAATTATAAAAAATTCCAAGCTATGAAACTGTTTTTTGCGTGAGAAAGGATCCATGTTGTGGCTAGTCCTGGAAAGTCAAAAATAAGGTTATCTCTTAAATATATCTGGCTTTATGTAAGAAAATAAACTTAAAGTTGTCATTTCTAAATTCTCAATGTATATTGGAGAAATAATATACTAATAGGAATGTTTTTCTGTCTTGTGCACTTTAAGATTAGGATATTTTGAAAAGGCACATTTACATTTATCACATTCCCATTGAAGTTCTTTAGCCTTAGTGAAACTATCATACATTATATCTTTCTTTACGTACCTCTTTGACTTATAGTCGTATTTGGCAGGATTGTAATTTAATTTGTACTTTATTGAATTTATTCTCACTTCTAAGATAGAAAATAAGAGTAGTACTTTATAATTCAATATGTTACTCTATATAGGATTTTAATATAAAAAAAACTGATAACTTTTGACCTATTAAATCATTGAGAATATTTTTGAAAAGACTTATAGGAAAATAGGTGCTTTATATGACATATTTTCTATGCCAACTGAAAGTAATCCAGTCACCAGATTCAAGGACAGAGAACATGCAGCAGACCTTCTCATATCTAAACTCAAGAATGAGCTTAAACATGAAATTCCAAAAGAAATAACACTTTTTGGAGTTCCACGGGGCGGAGTAATACTCGCATATTCGATTTACCAGAATAAAATTGCAAATTATTTTGATATTGTAATACCTCGTAAATTGGGAGCTCCGAACAACAAGGAGCTTGGCATAGGAGCAATAATGGATAATGACACTGTTTATCTTAATGAATATGTTGTAAACGCTTTGAGGGTTCCCGACGATTATATAGAGACAGAAAAATTAGCCCAGGTGCGAGAAATTGAACGTAGAACTTTACTTTACAGACCCAAAATGGAAGAATATACTATTAAAGATAAAACAGTAATTCTTGTTGATGATGGTGCCGCGACTGGCGCTACGCTCGTGGTTTCTGCTAGATGGATAAAGAAGAAGAAACCAAAAAAGATAATCATAGCAATACCAGTGGCTCCAAATGAGACTGTCGAACTTTTAAAAAATGAAGTGGATGAAGTCTTGACCATCCTGATACCACCCACCAGTAATTTCACCTCGGTAGCTCAATTCTATGACAACTTTGAAGAAGTAACTGATGATAAAGTAGTAAAAATTATGAACGCAATGTATCAAAAATAAAAAGTTGCTATACACTGTTATAATCTGATTCTTAACTTAGAAATCCAACATTTAATGTGACTCTAACTTTACACATTATCTTAAAGGAATAGAAGGTAATACCGCCGTAAGTTGTGAGAGATTTGGTACTGAGTTAGTAGCAAATTCCAGGATTGGTGCATGCCATATACCAAAACCGACCATGAATATCATAGCAAATATGAGTACTACCGATATTGCTCTTGGTTCTTTAACTTTCGATGTATCAGGAGAGTCTTCCATGTATATTTTTCTCATTATCCATGCATAATAACCAAGAGAAAGAGCACTATTCAAAACTCCAGCAATAGCCAAGTATGGTCCCCACCAAACTTCTGATCCAGAATTGATTGCCGAACCAAATACTACCAGCTTACTCCAGAATCCATTGAGCGGCGGGACCCCTGCCAATGCTAACATTGATATTGAAAGTGCTATGGCCGTTAGTGGCATCCTTCTTGCAAGTCCTCTGTACTTTTCAATGCTATAACTGCTAAGTGTGATTGCTACCGCAGCAGCCGCAATGAATGCAGCAGATTTCATAACAGCATGATTGAGAATATAGAAAAGAGAACCTGGAAGAGCTTGACTATTGTAGGGAGCTAGGGCAAGACCAATCATGATGTAGCCTGCCTGAGCAATACTTGAGTAAGCCAATATTCTGGGCACACTCTTTTGGACCAATGCACCTAGGTTGCCTATTGTCATTGTTAGTACAGCTATTATGGCCAGTAACACGGACCAGTCAAGATGCAGTACAAATATAGCCAGAATAATTACACGAATAGCAGCAGCAAAACCTGCTTTTTTTGTACCTGCCGAGAGTAACGCTCCAATTGTTGTTGGGGCACCCTCATATGCATCAGGAAGCCACATGTGAAACGGAACAAGACCCATCTTAAATCCAAAACCTGCTATGAATAACGCTAGAGCAAGCACACCGATAGGAACTAGAGCTGGCTGAATATTGACCAATGAAACTATTGCTTCGCCAATGTTAGTGGTTCCAGTTATTCCATATACTAATCCAATAGCAAATACTAGAATAGCTGACGAAAGAGCACCAAATAGAAAGTATTTGAGAGCTGCCTCATTTGATATGGGATCACGTTTTGAAAAAGCAGCCAGAGCATATGTGGGTATGGACATGAGCTCCCATGCAACTAAAAGCATTACTAGATCTGTAGAATAGGCAATAAGTATCATTCCTATTGTGGATAGGAGAATCAATGAATAGTATGCGGCAGGATTTGTTTTGTTTTTCATGAAGTCCCATGATGAAGCAGTTACCATTATTGATACAATCAAAAATGTTATCGAAAAGAATGCGCCAAACATATCATCTGCAAGCATACCCTTTCCAAATTCGATTGTAGGAATTTGTTCTCCAAAAAGTACTCTAATGATAATGATACTAATGATTAGTACTATAGCTCCAACCGATATCCCACAATATAATCTATTATTGGCTCCTCTTTCCTTCTTAAGAGAATCAATAATTGGAATAGCAAGTCCAACTGAACCCAGTATTGCAGTTACTAACAGAGGAGTTGATAAGAAATCCATTCTCTATTTCACTCCTACAAGAACAACAGCATGATAATTATCAGCACGCCGGCAGCAAAGACGAAAAGATACGTCTGTGCTATTCCTGTTTGCCCAGCCTTGATAACTCTTGAGAAGTATGTCATTGTTCCTTGAAGACCTGGATTGATTCCGTCAATTATAGTACTTTCAAAATATCTCCAGACAATACGGTATATTGCAAGCGGTCCTATCACAGCTCCCCAGTATAACGCACTATTAAGATACCATCTATTGAAGAAGAATTTCCATACTGCTCTTGAAATAATACTTCTTGACACTATCTCTGGATTTATGACTCTTTTCATGTAAACAAGCCCTCCAAGGATTGCACCCGCAGCAAATGCGCTAAATGAGGCGATAACAGCGACCGGATTAAGTCCTGCGATAGACAGGAATTCAGATCCGCCCTTTGATTGAATTTCTTGTGCCACTGAAACGGGACTTTGAATGCCAAACGAATTAGCAAGGTATCCTGAGAACATTTCGTGGAGCTGCTGTTCAAATCCGAATCCAATTAAACCTATGGCAATGCTGGCAATTGCTAGTATCGCAAACGGAACCCACATTACAGCTCCAACCTCATGGACATGATGACTGCTCTCAGTTTCTTGTATGAACTTACTTTCGCTCCCAAAGAAAGTCATACCAAGCATCCTAAATGTATAGAACGCTGTCATGAATGACACTATGACTGCAATGGCAAAGAGAGCCCACGAATATTGATAACCTGATTCAAGAACGGAGGCCAGGATATCGTCCTTACTCCAAAACCCAGAGGTAATAAATGGAGCTGCAGCAAGAGACAGACCAGCCATCATCATAAATATGAATGTCTTTTTCATTTTACTCCTAAGTCCTCCCATATCTGTCATGAATCTTGAACCGACGGCATGCAATACAGCCCCCGCCCCCATAAACAATGATGCTTTAAACATTGCATGACTCATGAGATGAAAGAGACCGGCCGTGTAACCATCTACAAAAGATGTAGAAAGTCCGGCAATTCCCAACGCCATCATCATTAAACCTATCTGAGATCCAGTAGAATATGCCAAGACCTTTTTTATTTCTGGATTGACCATTGCCTGTGTTGCTAGTATGAATGCAGTTATTCCTCCGATCCATGCAACGACTTCAAAAAATTGAGATGAATTTAATGCCGATACTGCAAAGAATAAAGGGCCAATTCTTGCCACAAGGAAAACTCCTGCTTTTACCATTGTTGCAGCGTGAATAAGAGCAGAAACAGGTGTGGGGCCGGTCATCGCCTCAAGTAGCCATTCATTTAGTGGAAATTGCGCAGATTTCCCTATCGCGCCACCAAAAATTAATACTGCTGCAGGAACAAGTAGATTATTATTTGCCATCTCTGTGGCCCAGCTTTGATCCTGTAGTAGCTCAGTAAAGCCAAATGTACCGGCATATCCAAAAATCAAGAACATTCCCGATAGCATCATGATGTCACCTGCCTTTGTCATGAGAAATGCTTTTAGTCCTGCATGCGATGGTGACGCCCACATTTGTATTCCCCCGGCATAATGTCCGGGTGTTCCAACATAGTCCCTTTTCCTATCATGATACCAGAAACCTATAAGTGCAAAAGAAGCAAGTCCAACGCCTTCCCAACCAAAGAATAACATCAACAAATTATCAGAAAAAACAATCAATTGCATGGAACCAATAAAGAAAAGCATAAAGAACCAATATCTTGTGAGATCTTTGTCTCCATGCATGTAACCTACCGAGTATATGAAAATAAGAAATGATATCCATGCAACGATATTCGTCATAAAAATAGATAACGAATCTGCCAACACTCCTGCATGGATGTTTAGAATAGGTATCCAGTTTATCTGACTATGAACTTGCCCTCCTGCTATTCCTAATGGTAATAACGTTGTTGCAAATATAGCACTAGCAAGAGCAAAGCCGACAGCTGCATAATTGCGAAGACGGTTGCCAACTTTTGCGATAGCCGGAATAAGTGCAGCTCCGACAAAAGGAAGAATCCACACCATCCAAGCATTGATTCCTAATCCTTCAAATCCGATGATTGCTTGAAGCTCGGTCAATTTAATTCCTCTCCCCTATTTAGAAATTCGCCGACAACATTCCAACTCCAACTACCATCTAAAATATTTATGATATTCCCATTTACATTGACACTCGTAATTATGTTCATAATCATGAACCTCCTCCAACAACCGCTACTAGTTTGTTTTGGTCATTCTGAGGTTGTAGACTAACAGGAGTTGCGCTACTAAATTTAAGTACGGTACTATCATTGGAAAACATAGCCTGTATATACTCACTAACTGGATTCAGAACTGGACCTGGATAGACACCCAAAATAAGGGTAATTGCAGCTAGTGCTGCCATGGTAACAATAACATACCTATTCGGATCCTTAATCTTTGTGTATTGTTCGGGAATTTTTCCAAAAAATATTCTCTTGTACATCCACAATATATATGCTGCAGTTAGCACTGTAGCAAGTATTCCAAGTCCAAATGCCACTATTCTGAGAGTATCCGAATTAGCTACACCTGATTGCAAGACTCCACTAAACAATATCCACTCAGCCATAAAACCGCTAGTCGGCGGAATGCCCATAATTGTGAGGGCACCGATCATGGCAATTACTGCTGTATAAGGCATCCTTCCCGCAAGACCACCGAGCTTTGACATGCTTCTTGTTCCTGTTTGCAGTATAATGGCTCCAGCCATCATGAAGAGTATGGCTTTTCCCAATCCATGACTTACATACATAAGGGTGGCACCCGTTATCCCAAGAGTGCTGTCAGAGCCGATGCCAAATAGAATGTAACCCATTTGACTTATGCTTGAATAAGCCAACACTCTTTTGATATCATCTTGCATCATAGCCATGGCACCACCGTAGATCATCGTTGCTAAACCCCAAAGATTGATGTAAATACTATATTGAGAATAACTACCAACAAGCAATTCTAGCCAAAGTCTAATTAATGCATAAGCACCAATTCCGATCATGGCCGGGGACAACAAGGCTGATACTGGAGTAGGAGCCTCAGAATGAGCATATGGGAGCCATATATGTAGAAGAAAGGCTGCCAATTTTACACCCAGTCCTATTACCAGTGCAAACACAATAAGTACAAGCCACTGAGCGGGAATCTTGCTAGCATTCTCTCTGACAGTAACATAATCAAAGCCGCCAGCAAAATATCCCATGGCAAGCAGACCTAATAGCATAACTACTGCACCTGCGTGAGTCCAGAAAAAGAACATTAAAGCAATTCTTTTTCTCTCACCATATCCATAAAAAGCTACAAGAAAGAATGACGGAACAAGCATTAGTTCAAAAAATACATAAAATTCTATTAGATTTGTGGCAAGAACAGTTCCTAGCATTCCCATTGAGAAAGTCAGATAAAGTGCAAAGTAAAGTCCCATTTGATGATTGACATATTGTTCCTCATTTACTCCTGATACAGTAAGAGTCTTCATTTCATTCGCCCCGGCATTTGATTTATACAAGCCTGATTCGGAATTGTTCTCTCCTTTATCAAAGTTCTCTTTAAAGGATTCTTTAATCTTATGTAACATGTATGGTTTTGAATAAAGAGTTAGTACAGTACATAAGATATTTATTATTATTGCAAATGGTAAACTCAATCCATCAATTCTTAATCCGAAATTTCCAAATTGACTCCATGTATATGATTCTATATATGCGGTTCTTCCACCTTGTAGGCCAAAAGTAGCCATGAATAGTAACATTGTAGAAACGGCCAGTATGCCAAAGGAGAGCCACGTTGCTGAATTCGCTCCTCTTTTCTTCGATATAAAATAAACAACAGGAGAAAGAAGCAATGGAAGAAATGTTGCTATTAGTAAGTAATATGACTCTGTCATGTAATTTCTCACTTATTATATTGTTTATCCCTTTAAGCTCCTGAATTCTTCTACATCTATTTGCTTATACAATCTATAAGCAATAATTATAATTCCCAATGCAACAGCTACTTCAGCAGCGGCGATTGCAATAGAGAATAGTGCAAAGACTTGACCCTCTACATTATGTATATATCTTGAAAATGCTATAAGATTTAGATTCGCAGCATTTGCAATAATCTCGATTGAAAATATCATGCGTACTGCGTTTCGCTTGACCACAAGACCATATATACCAATCGAAACCAGTATGACTGAAACAAATACAAAATCAATTAGCTGATTCATTTTCTTTTAATAAACCCTCTCTTCTTGCTAGTGCCAACGCTCCAATCACAGCACCCGCCAATGTTAATCCCAATACTATAAGGGCAGGCGAATAATATGTAAGCATGGATTTACCAATTTCTACAATATTTATTGGTTTTGAATCTGGTTTACCAAACATAGGATTGTTTATTCCAGATACAAGGAAAATTGCACCAATTCCACCCATTATCAGAAGCATCAATATAATTCCTCCTACCTTTCTACCCTTATCGTCTTTTATTGTAAATAGATCTTGAGTCCTAACGAGCATAACTGTAAATATAACCAGTACGGCTACTGCACCAACGTATACTGTAATCTGGAACATTGCCACAAACGGAGAATCTAGCAGTAGGAAAAAGCCTGCAATTCCCAACAAAGAAATGGCAAGAGCTATAGCGCCATAAATAAGTTCTTTGCTCTCCAGCGCTATAATAGACGTTCCTATTGTGAGAATCGCAATTCCCACAAAATACGCGTCAACCATGATCCGCACCCCTGGTGCCGATCTTCAATTCTACATCACCATCATACTTTGGCTTGATAGCAAGCTGTCCGGGAGTATAGATTAGATGCTCCTTTGTAAATGATGATAATTCATAGTCATTTGTCATATACAGTG
>DATBGR010000310.1:0-17679 GCA_036557905.1 Nitrososphaeraceae archaeon
TAGAAAATAGAGGAATCCGCGCATGCTTCAAAACACGGAACATAGTATCTGCAAGTCTAACGTACCTTGATTCTTTCAATAGATTATTGGTATTATACTCTTACAAAGCTTTGACTGAATGATATGATTTCTACAGAGCCACATAAGACATATTTCTTTATTGTATTTCTAGCAATATTTCTGAAATTTTGGAATAATGAAGAATATGAAGATGACAGATGGATGACTCGTTCCTCATCTATTTTGTCAACCATAAAACTGAGTAAATCTGACCTTGCCATATAATCTCCCTTAATCAAATAGACCTTCAATCAATTGAAAATCTGCATAAATGCACCTACACGTCCAATCGTGATATGACAATTCCAAGCTCAGCATCGGCATCCAATACAGACAACTTCACTATATATTTGACCTCTTTTTTCTTTGCTTCATTTATTATACTTGATGAGATTTCACTCATATTAGGCATGGTAAAGTTAGAAGTGTTTGTCGATTCCGTTCAATGCATCAACAATAGTAACAATAGTATCTTATTTATGATAATCCATACTAACAATTTCAACTATCCTATTTTCATCTCTAGATCTATCTGCTTTATTTTTCTAACGAATAGCTACTCTAATTCGACCACTTGGAGAAATTGATAATGGGGATGTGAGTTGTTTTTTATACTTCACTTCCAACTTTATCATGCACTTTCCTACCTACCATCTTTTTGGATGCAATATAGTACTTTTTTTATGTTATTGCAGACAATTTAGCAAGTACATAATAAAGGATTTAGGCGGCAACTATTCACAATGCCGCCCTGCGTTAAAGTTTGGATCACCACCACCAGTAAAAATCCAGACTTACGCATCCTAGGTCTTGTTCGAACGAAGTGAGAATACTTTAATAAATCAAGTTTTTATTAATTGCTCACTTTTTGGATGTAACATGATTCTAATGTTATATACCTCTTCCTAAGAGAATATGTGATTTTCAATAGTTAGGAAACAGAGGAGCATCATTTTATGATATGTCATACCACAATGTCATCTATTACTCCTCCCCATAGTCGATAGTACTGGTAATTGCTCTAGTTCGGTCAGTGACACGGAGTCGTGCCGTGATTTGTATAAAATAAGATCATCTGGTATCTCAACACCCAAACAATATCTTCTATAACGACGGATAATATAGCATATATGAGTAGAAATTTTAGTAATCCGTTTAAGGTTGTCCTAAGATTTGGAGAGATTGTAATCTCCTGGTTTTGCATTCCTATAATATGCAGAGTCTTATGTAATTTTCGCTCCTTGTATCAAATGCTTACTTACGGGAGGTATGAACTGTGAAAGCAAGGCAAGGTATATAGCGGTATATCTCAGTGATGAATGTCCTTTCTCTCACGATAGATAATAACCAGTTCTAACAAGAAACCTCCGGCCGCTGAGATTCCTACAATCAAGGATGTTATTAAAACTGCCCTAATATCATGCGTAACAAAGATTTCATGATAGAATTTCATTAAAATTATGAGCAAGGAGAGCAGTAAATACGATGTCTGCAACGACTAAACTACTCAAAATTGTATTTTAAACGACCAATTTGTTACTAAAAATATTTCGTTCGTGTATTCCATAAATGAGCTTTAGACAGTATTTTGGAGTTAATTATTAAAGTTACATATTACTACAGAAATTAAATCTTCCTACGGTACAGCAAAAGATAAATTCATTTCAGATAGGCAATGATGCTACTGCTGGAAGTGTGGGTAGCGACCCTGTACAGATTGTCGCTAACAGTAGCCCCAGATAAGGATAAGTGCATCTGACAGATCATAGACTAATTGTTTAATAAGGCCAAGAAATTATGAGTATTTTTGGTTTTCAATATAGAATCATAACAATGGTTAAGGGTTAACAGACATCCATATTATTTCATATTTGAAGCCATCCAAATGATAGGAAACCCTTGCAGTGCCTCACTACCACGACCCAAGGATTGACAGTCACTGATCAATAAAGGTTAAAGCAAACCAGTCTTAACTGGAAATCTGATGAAGTGTGCTGTAAATGACGGAAAAGAGGCGGTAACTATTGATAACATCGCCAGATATTGCTATGAGCATTATCAAGTTTATAATATGCTCAAAAGGTTATATCCACGAGATTCCATGTCTTGGAAAGAATATCTAAATAGAGTTTTAGATGCTAATTTCAATGCATCTTGGAAAGTATCACTAATAGATGCTAGCAATGGCAAGATCTTAGATATCGTAGCTAATGTGGCAAGAGCGGAATTGAAAATGAGCACCTAAGATCATTTTTATTGGTACATCTCTTATGAATATGATGGTTAGTTTACGCCAGTTCTTTTCCCCCTTTGCATTATAACATTCTAAAGGCAGCGATTTCTATATGCTGAGGAACTGTAGGTAGAAGGAGCCTGCATATTGCAGAATTAATATTATATTTGATCAAGTAGTTAAGGCTAAATTCTAGTTCCAGATTGCAGTAATGAAGCAAGATCGCTTGTAAGACTTATTCCCTTACATGTCATCGCTTGTAGTATTATTTTTATTTGTCTCTTTCAATAGCATTTGTAAATAATCCTAATTTCTTTTTCTATCATAGAATATTCAATTTCTTTTAAGATATCTAATACTTTCTTTTCCAGTTCTTGCCCTTCCTGCGCAGTCCCAATTAAATTTAGAAATTTTATCTGTTGTTAATGGTATTTAACATAATGACGAATCAATCGGTTCCAATTGATATGAATGTTTCTGCTATGCCAACAGATTCAATTTTTTCCACCATTAATTTCCTATATCGGGAAAGGTGCGTATGTCCTTACCAAGCTGTTCTAGGTACGCGTATGCACCAATTAGTTTGTGTCAAATCTTAAGTGTTATGTTTGATGCGGCCTTATGATACAATATACATATTTTATCACCATCCTGGGACGTTAGTCTACACATGGTACGAAGCATTTTTAATAATCTTTATAATCTGGCATATCTCATATCGTAATATAACACTATTTCCGGGATTATTATTTTAGATGTATTAAAAAGTCCGATGTTGTCCGACGTTTTAAGTGTATTAGGTATTAGTAGAACTAACACTCTGGCTCGAGTGCATTTGTCGTTAGTATTGTCTGAAGATATATCTGGTTGTTATTTGAAGGGGCTCCTGCCTTCGTTATCAATATTTAATCTGTCGTTCTGTGTTCCGATCCTTTAATTGAGATTCCTTTACCTCCTGCTGCCAATTATGAGTCAACGTAACTTCAACTGTTTTCACTTCATGGCTAATAGAAAATCTACGATTGTTTAGTACAAATGCATATGCGTCACTTTTAGTAGGCTTAAAGACATCATTAATTTTTGGTCCGCTTCTGCTGTAGTAGAAGTGAATTTCAGACCTTTTACTGTCGTAATTTTCTTTCCAAGTCGGTACATCTTTTCTACTCATAATTAGAACTTCTATTTCTTTATCTGAATTGGTTACCTCTACATCAAAAGCTAGCCTATAATCAAACATGAGTATGAGATTTACACCAAAGTACAATATTTCATATCCTTGAGAATTTTCAGTAGGTATATTAAATTCGTTGATATTTCTCATAACATGCGGAAGTAATTTCATTAGTATAAAGAAAGAAAGAGGTATGTTAATTATCTTTTAATCTCATAACGACTCTTAATGATCTTAAATGGATGTTTTCTTAGTATTGGCTGACATTAGTATTTGATCATTACTTGATCTGTCTAGATACAACACATTTCTTAGTACGCTCCATAATAGAAATGATGTTAGTCACTCCCACTTCTTATAATTCTGCAGCCTACAGAAACCAATTTCTATAGAATATCAGGATTGCCAAAGCATAAAGAAAAAGAATCTATAAAGAAATCCGCTGATGCGTCTGTTCACAAGTCTTATTGTAATTTAAAAGATAATAGAGACAGTATAAGCTTAATGCATTGTAAGCCATGCTTGTTTAACTTATTAAAAAAAACACGCTAAAATCAGTGATGCGTTATTCTCTTTTCTCTATAGGCAACTAACAGTTCTAAGAAGAATCCTGCAACTGAAGCTGAAACAATAGTTAAGGCAGTTTCTAGGATTACCATGGTGTTATGATGTTCAAAAACTTCCTCATAAAAATCCTGATTAAGACCATGAGCTAGCAGGGCAACGGATACGATACCTGCAACTATTAATGCACTTAGAATGGTGTTTAATGTAAGAATTCTTACCCGTCCTCTATTCATCTTGACCTGACCATAATGTTTTAAATTATTTTCTATAAGAGGTATGTCTTCATCGTCGAATACTACTCCTGAGATATCTAGTGTAGCTGTTTCTCTATCAGGCGTCTTAACATCATGGAATTCTACAATATGGATCAATTTATTGGGTGAGAGAAAGTCCTTAACTCTTTGCACGTTATCTTGTTTACAAACTATTTTTATGTGTATAGGAATGTGCATCCATCACAATAAAATAAACTTAGTATAATAACGAGCTCCCTATCTCATGGTTGACAGAATGTACTCCACCTATCTTTCTGATACTGCTCTCCACTTGTTGAATTTGATCTTTACTGCCACTCACGTCAATTATGATATCTGGGTCTTCCTGAGATTTCTTTTCTACTCTAAATACAAAAGTGACAGCCTCCATTTTTTTAGATTGCTGTATAACACTTCTACAGGCGCTACCACTACAATTTACTAATAAAGTGCCAGATAATTTATTATTGTCGTTATCAGCATCCATTTTAAGATATTCGGATCATTATTGCAGTGTTGAGGATTTATAACTTTGGTCTTGTCCATGCGTTGATGCTAAGTTTGCGTGTCTTTGATATGCCTTGCCCATAATTTTTTATTAATTATAAACTAACATCGATCTATGTCAATTATATAAATTGGTGGTCTCATATTTATTATATACATTTAATCTAATAGACAAGAGTTCCTATCTGTCAAGTCCTACATGTGTTTCAAGCGTCCCATGTGTCCCACCAGTTAAAGCTACGCCATAAGGAATATAATAAAAATGGAGAATGCTTTGATGCATATTACTCAAAGTGTTGACAAACTTATGAATGGTGAAGTCCAAATAAATGATCTAGTTATATCCAAGCTACTGAGACAAATATAGAAAAGTGCAGGAGTTTGTTTCTTCAAGTCTCAGCAGCTATTAGGTTAAATTTTTCAGGAGCCATTGCGAATCGCGGAGATACTATCCAATATGTTCATACAGATTCAAGTCACACTGAACCACTGCAGAGAATAACTCCCACTAACCTCATTTCGTCTAAAGAATATGATAAAGAAAAATATTTAGATATGCTTTTGGACTCAGCAGAAGCAGTTCTATCGATATTTGGATTTAACCGGTCATTATTTGGGTCTGATAAAAGAAACAACATTGGTGGGATGAGATTTATCATCAGCGTGAAAGAGATATTGAAGCAGCAAGATCAGAATTATGAATTGAGATACTGCTGTCAGGAGTGGCAATGCTTAGCCTTGGCATCGGTAAGTTTAGGCTATTAGCATGTAGTTTGTAGTGCCAGCAGTCATAGGCTAGTCCAATAAACAAGCCAACTCTGAATTGTTTGATTAGCCTCATCGCCGGAAAGTTTTCTAATATTAATTAAATACGAGACCAAGATACACCACCAAAGTATAGCATTAAGAAAAATGTGGATATTGAAGATCAGTGTTCTGTCGGTCTCAGAATAATCTGTGATTCATCTAAATGAATAGACTAAGCTCCTATTCGTATTAGAAGCACTACAACGTGTTCAGTTTGATTAAAGACGAGGAAGAACCGAGGATAATAATCGCCAGAACTCGTCCGGGCCTATAAGTAGTAATGATTGATGGCGTATTAAATTAGCTGCAGCTCAACAAAGAGCTTATTGATACCTATCCCTCCCGGCCAACTACCTTCGTAGCTGCAACTCAAGACGGTAAGAGAAGCGGCGAGATACGATTACAGGCCAAATCGTACGATCTTGCACGGCCTAATGTTCCATAATTATAACGTATAACAGAACAGGCTAAACTCCATCTCCCTTTGGTAGTAAGCCTATAGGCTGTTATCCTATCCTATCCTATCATAACTTCATTTGTTGGTCTGTTTGTCTCTTTCTTACTCGTTCTTCATCTATGATCATTGCTAACACAAATTGGAGGGTTTCTACTTCTGTCAGGTTGTCTTCTACTATTCGTATGTTGAACTTTTCCGGGTCAACTTGCTTCTGCTTCTTTTGAATTTCTTTGTAAATCATTTTTTTAATTTCATCTACTGTTAGTTCTTTTTCTTTTCGCTGCTGCTTTAGCAATCATGACATTCTATAAGTATTGGTTTCTATAGGCTGACGAACTGTAGGTAGAGGGAGCCTGCCTATTGCAGCGTCTATTGACTCCTCTATTTATCCTGCCCCATTGCTTGTTTTAAATAATATATCGACTAGTAGCAATGTACGATGATTCTTAAAGTTAGTGTGAAAAGTGTCAAGTCAACGCTAATAGACAGAAAAATTACCTTATTATTCTTTCAGCTGTCTTTGATAGTCCTGATTTTGCTTGGATGTGGGATTGCACCTATTGGATCTTTAGCTCAATCAATTCCAAATAGTAGCAGTAGCAGCAGTCCAACTACATTGTCCAACTCAAGTACACGTTCTCCTTTCGGACCTGTTCCTACAGGATTTCCTCAGCCTCCAATATCTCCTGAACTGTCTGCAGCTCAAAAAAGTGCATCAACAAACAAAATATGCACACTTACTCCATCGCTGATCGAATATGAAGGCACTCCACAGCAGACAGAAGGTCCATACTTCGTTGATGGCATGCCTAATCGATCAGATATAAGATCAGATCCTTCTGATCGTTCAATACAGCAAGGCATTCCATTGCATCTTGTAATTCATGTATATGGTTTGAATAAAAATGGTTCATGTAGTCCTCTTAAAGGAGCCAAAGTAGATATATGGCATGCTAATCCTCAGGGTATTTATTCTGATATTGCTGATCAGGGCACAGCAGGAAAAAAATTCCTCAGAGGATATCAACTGACAGATAATAATGGGACAGCTAGATTTACAACGATTTATCCAGGTTGGTATCAGGGCAGAGCCATTCATATACATGACAAGGTCCGTACATTCGATGGATCAGGGAAAACTTTGGAATGGACGTCACAGCTTTATTTTAACAATTCTATTAACGAACAAGTCCATAAGCAGCTACCATACAGCAAACATGGACCTCCTGATATGACTAATGAACAAGATGGCATTTATGCAGGACCCTCGACTGATGGTCTAATTCAGAGTAACACCGGAAAGCATCTAATGGTCAATTTAACTAAAGATGAAGGGCAGTCATATAATGGCATATTCAATATTGTATTAAATGCTACTCAACTAAAGGGTTAAATCCATATGATCGTTACAAATTGAGGCACCACTGAAATTTCAATGACTGCAGATTCTATCACAGGAAATTCACTAGTGTGTTATAGCTAAGTGTAGTACTTGCTGATCGCAAAATTCAACATACACCGTTTATCTTGTTCAAATGTAGAAAATATCTTTTTTTACTTGAGTAATCTCAATGATTATGCCGTTATCTATGCATCGAACAATAATGCTCCCCTTCATATGCCAAATTCTTTACACATCATTTCTCTCCTGAGCTGATCGAGTCTTGATTACAAATTATGCCGGACCCAACGATCAATAGCTCTGGAATAGTTATTATCACCGAAGGCATGGATTTCACGATAACTATACCGGCTACTTTGATTAATACTAGGAATACTTAACGTGGAAGTAGCCAGTCTTTGATTCTCAGTCCAGAGTCGGTATGTTGTAGTTCGAACCGGCAAAGATAGATCCCAAGACCAAAGATTGCCTTGTGAATTCAATGTAGTTATGTAATCTCCTGCAATCTGCATGAATTTAGATATGAGATCTTTGCCGGCAGGATCATCAAATCCGACAAACCTCTCCTTCCTCAGGGATAATTCCATTCATCAGTTGATAAATCTGATAACCATTGCCGGTCCGCAGTACTGATGGATGACCATGAACCGGAGTATCAGTTCTTCGAGGGATTTTTTTCAATCCTCTATCAAGTCTTTGTTTACTGTTTTCGATCGTCTAGTATGTACCTGACAGCGGTCTCGTCTTATTTTTGTTGTTAGCCTGTTAGCCGGCAACGACTGTAATATTTAGAAGTATATCCCTTCCTTGAATAGAAGGGATTTAACAAGAAGTACTGCTTATATATCGATTATTTTCTTATCAAATGAATTGATTACAGAATTGCGTATGGTGAGGATTTTATTGATATCTTCAATAACGGTAATAATTACAACAAACTTGACAACGACTTTTGGTCATTCGACAGTACATGCTCAGGTCCCCGCGGCTATAAAAGAAGATAACGTTACATTCCACTCTGGGTTTGATACTTTTGTTGTACCTGGATCGGTAGAGGGATATGGAATCTATGAGCCTCATAATTCTACTACCTTCATGCCTGGAGAAAAAATTTCACTTTATGTGGAGCCTATAGGTTATGCATATAAGTAAATACAATCGCTTAATTTGATGAACTTTACCACTGATCTCCTGGTTTCGGACAAGACAGGACGCGTACTTACTGGTTTTCAAGATCTTCCAATATCTACAATACTTTCGCATCATAAGAATAAGGAATTGATTTTGACCATAGGTCTGACTCAGACAAGTCCATTCCCAGTTGGAGACTATATATTGAAATATATCATTCATGATGCTGTTTCTGGGAACAGTTTTAGCATTATAAAGAATATCAAAATAGCAAATATGTGACAGGCTGAAATACACGTTTAGATCCTAAATTGCCTCCACCTTCTTGAGTAATGAATTGATAGGAACAAGCCCACCAATTTTCTCTCTTACAAACTGACATTCGGAGTTAATTTTCCTACAAGGTTTCGGAACTTGGAATATTGCAAACTATATTATCCACGAGAACAGAAGTAAATCTGTCTGATCATTATAGGCGGAGTATTATCAGTATATCGACCAACTTTTCAACGTTCTATAATCACAGATCATTTAGACAACTAACTAGGGGATGAAATTCTAGCATTTCTTCATAATCTTCGTAGGCAGAGGATGTAGATCCAATGCACAAATGGATCGGTGCATATAATACATATAGAATTTATATTATCAGGTTTAAGCCTTAAGTGAATTTCTAATTATATGGTGTGGATAATATTATGTATTCGAGACAAAAACTATATAATCGAGATCGCGAAACAAACAGTTGATACGACTAACGATGCTTTTTGAGAATAGCTCGAAATCTCAAAATCAACAAGACATAATTTTTAGGTTTTTATAGCCAGCGATTATTGCGTTATATTTGATCATCTCTAATTGATATATTTAATTTTAAGCTATTAACTACTATTATCGAAACTGATAATCAAATAACATTAACAAATTCAAAATAAACAGAATGATTGTAGTTTGTTCGAGCATTATTCAAGTATCATCGGTTACTAATAGGGCCATTAAAGGAAAGCTTTAAAATTGGACCAAAAGTCCTTCCATCATCAGTACTAATCCTAAGTACAGGTTCGTTACTTGTCGAATTACGTTCCCACCACGTAACAAATACTGTATCCCCAGATGACTGTACCTCTGGATTTTGTGACTCAGATCCAGAGTTGCTCAGGTTGATTTTATTTTCGAAGCTTTGTCCATGATCCGAAGATGCTCTAAACATGATTTCATAATTTCCAGTCTTGTTACTAGACCAAACTAAATACACATTATTTCCAGATGTAGCAATCGGTGCTAAAAGGACAGGAGCTATCGCCTCCGATACAAGAGATGTAGGGGGTTTATGCTTCGACTGCACAACCTGAGCAAAGGCGTTCTGTAATATAGAATCAAATCCGTTTTTGTTATTGTCAGTTACAAGTACGACATGCATATGATTGATGACAAGTATTAGTAAGATGAAGGCTATTGTCAGCATCATAATTTTACTCATATAAACTATTCTACAAGATTGATACTTATATTATTTGTTTTCTTTAATCGAAATAGAATGACATTACAAAATAAGGTCTAATTATATATCGGAATTATGTTGAATTTATTTAAGTACAATCAGGTCTCCTCTTTAACTTTGTTCCGCTGTTTCAGGTGATCAAACAGATATGTTGAAAAAGCACCTGCAAATCCTGCAATGAGTATTGAAATAGTGCCACCATATACTGTCCAAAAATCCCTGATCTGTTCCCCAATGCTTGGTGGCGCTAGTACTGAAATAGTTAGGTTTGTTTTTGTACTGACGTATCCTTGTGTCGGTACAGATAAGTTAAATTTAGGTAAATTAATAAATTTAGATGGAAAAATTGAACCTGTCGAGATGTTAACTAACATTGGTATTGTATATTGGCCTACCTGAGCGTCAGCTGGAATTACTATCCTAAATGGTGCAGGTGCTCCAGCTCCCCCTAGGGAGGATTTATTTACCCTATCCGGATTGAATTCAACTTTTATATTAGAATAATTTTCTGCCGGTGTAAAGCCAACTGCAGTAGTAGTAATCCCAGAACTGGATTTCAATTGAACTCCAATATCCTTTTGTTCTCCCTGTCTTACCACTACTGGATCTGGTAAAGTTGAGATAGTAAATTCTGGTGGAGGAATTTCCACCCAATTAGTAAGATCTACAACTATTTTAGAGCTATTATTGTAAACTACTATAGCGTAAAACAAAACCCTATATTTACTTGGGGATGTTATGGAATTCAGATCTAGCGACAGAGATGTATAATTCTGGTTATCTAATATCCCTGTATTGTTCTTTTGTAATTCTATAATTCTAAAATGATTTGGAGATGAATACTCTACAAGAAAGCTGTTCCAATTCTTTGTTTTGCTAGTCCATTGAATCTCCTTCTGATAATCAACACCAAATTTTCCGGTCGTAGGATTATTGTCAGCATCGATTAAGATTCCATAGGCTACAGTACTTGCTCCATAGGTAGATGGTGTTCCTCTTACTTTACCGCCTAGCCAGAGAGTTGAGTTAAGCTCTCTTCCATTACTTGAATATGTAACTTTTTGTATATCGCTTGAGTTATCCAGTAAACCCTTATAGTCAGCCTTTGATTGTGTGTGGGTGGATACATTTACTTGAATGCCGTTGCGAATACCTGCATTAACTTCCTGTCGAGGAAATACAGATAACGAGCTTGATTGAGTTGACTGTTGAGCAAATGTATTATTACAAAAGAGTGACGGCACGATGCATAACAATATTATAACAACAAACACTCCTGAAATGAAGAATAGTAACCAGTTGTCACACTTTAAAGTAAACACTGTTTCTTTCTGTATACATCCCAACGTTAAATAAATTGCTGGACCAAATAGAAATAGATGATGTTTTGTTTATCGAGACAATTACTCTATCCAAGGAATTTATCTAAATCCGATCATAGAAAATTTCACCATGATTTTGAAGGGAGTCTCCTTTTCGATTGACAAGTGTATAATAAATAATTTGAGGCAATTCTGCGTTCGATTTAATGTATTGACCATACTAATCCCTTCTAAAAATACTATTTATACTGGAAATTCCAGTCATACAAAAAAGCATGGGTTTTTTCACGTTATTTATTCCATACATAGTATAAATAAAATAAAAACTAGACTTCATTATGGTTTAAAAGATTTGTACTATCAAGACAAAATAGAAATAAGACGAGTTCAAGAATTACAAGACGGATGAAGATTCACTATAGTGTTCTGCCGATTAGGCTCATAGTGTGATCAGAAATTGGCTTGACGTATGTCATAAATTAAGGCAAACTAGACTTCAGGCCCTAACTACATCATTAAACACAATAGTAATTCTGCACTCAGATGGCTTTTTTACCAATAAGTCTGAAAAAACCTCCCTACAATAAACTGTCTATCGATAGCACTAATCTGAACCTGAACTATCAGTTGTAGACAGTTTTGATGTCGAATTCATAACCTTCAAGCTGCAATTGCAAATTCTAAACTAGGGGAACTTTCACAGAAAATAGAAGACAATTTCAAATAACTAACATCATTGTCAAGAACCTATTAGTTAATGTTTTATACTTACAAATATATTAATACGTTTAGGGCAGCTCTTTGATTGGAGCAACAACATCAAAAGCAATCAATAGAATTGAGAATAATTCATATGAAAAAGGAGGTGCAAGATTTGCATTCAGCTTACCAATCAGTTGAGATGCGTTAGCATGAATGAGAAGATTAATGTATTACATCGTGCTGAGGTCATAAACGCGATATCAGACATATTCTATAACGCAGAGCACAGAATAGATGTCTGTGGTAATTCTAGATTTCCATCTTTCATCTTTTCTTTTGAATCCATTAGGACAGCAATGAAAAATAACAAAATAAATAGAAAATATACCGTGCAAAGATATATCTTTGAAATTACACAGCAAAACCTCCAATACTGCAAGGATTTAATGAAAATCGCTGAGATACGGCATATGAATGAAATTGAAGCTAACCTCTTACTCAATGAAAAGGAGTATTTAGGCTCTATAACGACGAGTGAGCCGCATCAACAGGCTATCCATACTAATATTACAGAAATTGTTGAACAGCAACAGAATATTTTCGAGACTTTGTGGAACAAATCAATACATGCAGAAAAGAGAATTAAGGAAATAGAAGAGGGAACAGTACATTATGAAACCAGGGTAATTGAGGATGCTCGAGAGATTATCAAAGAAATCAGTCGATTAACTGCCAGCTCAACTGAAGTATGTACTTGTTTGACAGGCGGTGGAATGCAATATAGCTACAATTATTTTTTTGATATAAAGAAAAAGCTATTGGACAGGCAAAAGAAAGGCGAGCACAGAGGCATTAGATACTTAAGTGACATAAATAAAGACAACATGAATTTAGTAAAAGCACTTCTTAATGCAGGAATAGAAATAAGATACCTTAAAAATCTGCCGCCGATGAGCTTTGAAGTTTCAGATAAGGAAATAGCTGCTACCATAGAAAAGATGGAAGGCGGCGAAAATGTTCAAAGTCTATTGCTTAGTAATGAACCTGTATACGTTAACCATTTTTATCGTATATTTGAAGAATTATGGAAAAATGGAATTGAGGCCAAAGATAGAATAAGAGATATTGAAGAAGGTGTTGAACTAGCTACTATAGAAATTATTCCAAATCCTTCGTATTCTATAAAACGAGCATTTGATTTAATGAATTCGGCTCAGGAGGAGGTTTTGAGAATCTTTTCCTCAATCAATGCATTCCATCGACAAGCTAGATTAGGTATTATGCACTCATTCAAAGATGCCATAGAACGTGATGTCAGAGTTAGAGTATTAATTCCTGCCCACCAAAATGAGATATTACAAATAATAAATGAAGTAAATTTGGTATTGCCTCAGCTAGAGATTGGAAGTGTTGACAGGAGTTTAGAAAGTACAATTGGAATACTTGTTGTTGATAAAAAAGAATCCCTAATCATCGAGACAAAAAATGATTCAATGGATAATTCATATGATGCGGCAGGAATAGCTTCATACTCCAATAGTAAACCAATTGCTTCAGCCTATGCTTCCATATTTGACAGTCTTTGGAAACAGACGGAGCTACATCAAAAATTGGGTGATATGTATGAACGGCTTAGAACTCAAAATAAAATGCAAGGAGAATTTATCAATGTGGCAGCTCATGAGCTAAGAACCCCAATTGTACCAATCCTTGGTCTGTCTGAGATATTGTACTCTAGAATGTTAAAAGATAGTACTCATTCTATAATGAATCATGACGAAAAACCTAATACGAAACAATACCTAGAAATGTTAGAAACAGTTATTAGAAATGCCAATCGATTAGGTAGGCTGGCTGAAGATATCTTAGATGTTACAAAAATTGAAAGTGAGTCATTATACCTAAAGAAGGAATTTTTCAACTTAAATGATGTAATAACAAATAGTATTGACAATATAACAAATATTGCGAATAATGGCCAACTAGGAAACTCTATAAAATTAGAGTATCAGCCTTGTGATATATTAATAGACGCAGATAAATCAAGGATAACACAAGTAATTTCCAATATTCTAGATAATGCAGTTAAATTCAGTAAACCAAATGTGAACCAAGAAAATGGAGTAGGAATAATAAATATTAATACTGAAAAGGTGGATGATCAGACTATCGTTACTATAACAGACGCCGGTACTGGTATAGATCCTGAAATAATGCCCAGGCTGTTTGATAAGTTTGCTTCTAAATCCTTTCAGGGAACTGGATTGGGTTTGTACATTTGCAAAAGTATTGTGCAAGCTCATGGTGGTAAAATATGGGCTCATAATAATGATGGAACTGGAGCTACATTTGCATTCGCTTTACCAATTGCAAATGAATAGGCCTTATCGTTGAATTACTGATTAATGAGTATACTACCATGAATAGAAGAAATATATGACCTTGTTATGAGATGTCATTTGATAGAACTAAGTGATAGTTGTTATGCTCTTCATTTCTTTATGGCTTCCATTTCAGAAGTAGTTATATCTTCTCAGGACATCTAATGGAGAAAGTCGGGAGGTTTTCCAAGCAGGATGGACTCCTGCAGCTAAGCATTACCTTTTTAAATTATACCCTAGATAACTTATTTTCTCTGCCTTCACAATAATACTAAAAATATTTCCATCACCTTCTTTTATTGTCAAGATAAATTTTCAACATTCTAGACCGCATTCTTGAGATGTGTGGCTGACTCCCAGACATAATTAGTAAATAATGAATGAATCGCTACCAGCAATGACTCTATGTAACTGAGCCGAGTTCATCCAATTCAATGGTTTTAACCATAGTATATGATTGGTTCAGTTAAAATTTACATTTGGGGTAATAATACTTCCGACATCGGACATCTTTATTACCCGTAAATGTAATAATTAAAGTATGACTCAGGATGGGAGAAGAGAATGATACTCGATAAAAATGATCTTACTATTCTCCCCACTTTAGCTAGAGACTGTAGAACCTCATATGGCAGTATAGGCTCACAGATTGGCTTAACACCAAAGAGTGTAAATGCAAGAGTGAAGAAGATGGTACGCAATGGAGTCATAGAAAAGTTCATAGTCAGAGTTAATCCTGTAGCTTTTGGTTATAGAACAGTTCTTGTATTGGTAAAGACTAGCCATGGAATAACTAAGGAAGACGTCATCCAACGCGTCAAGGAATTTGGAGATCTTGCATATCACGTGCATCATATGGGGAGCACCTCTGTGGCTGCCCTTATCATCAAAAAACCATTAAATGACAATATTATCCAATCGCTAAATGAGCGCCTAAAACCTGCAATCATTATCAACATTGCTGTTACTGAACTATCCGTTGCATCTACTGACCTAAGCGAAACTGATTTGAGAATAATAAAATGTCTGCTGATATTCGGTGCTAGGACAGAGATATCTAATATTGCTAAAGAAGTTGGCATCTCTGAAAAAACCACAACAAGACGACTCAATAGGATGAAGGAGAGCCGTTTATTAGATTTCTCTCTTCAGTGCAGTCCAGCTGCTATGATTGGATATATTCAATTTGTTATTCCAATAACCGTTGCAAAATTCCATTATCACAATGTACTTGACCGCATGTACTCAGAATTTCAAACAAATATCTTGTACAGTCCTAGTCTAATCGAACCTGAGGATCGATTGGCTTTCGTACTCTTTGGCGAAAATGTCTTTGTGGTTGATTATGTTTTGGCCAGAGTGAACTCTTTTGCAGGTGTTAATAGTGCAGATGCCTATATACTTACCAAATGGCAATATTACGACGATTGGATAATGAAGGAAATTAATAAGCGATTATTACTGCGCCCAATTTTGCATAAATCGAGGTAAGACACACTTGTTGCGATATACTTATGATGATGGGAGATATTGTACCTTCTTCTATTTCGCTACAAATGGTATTAAAGATGTCCGATGTCGGAAGTTTTACTTCCCCTAAGAATAAGTATCTATAACTGTACAGTTACAGATATGAAAAGTATTGAAATAGAAAATGAAAACTTGCAATGGCACTCATCTTCGAATGAGAAACGGAACGAAAAAATACTGAATACTGAATCTAAAGGAATAATAACCATTGAAGAAGAGTACGGAACACTAAAGTTTCAACTACGACTTTCTCATCCAAGAGAGATAGTCTGGAAGGCGATTACAGATCCAAAAGAGATATTCAAATGGTTGCCCGATTACAAAGGAACCTTCAAAGGGTACAATGGTGGTGCAATTGATCTTGTTAATACTGTATCAGGATCCCACGTAACTGGAGATATTCTGGTCTGGGATCTTCACCGCATTTTTGAGTACGAATGGCATATCTCCCCTAATCCAATGTTCCCTCATGGAGAACCTGAATCTATTATTCGGTGGGAGCTCAAGGAGGACGGCGATTCAGATACATTCCTTATTGTGACTCACAGCCGACTCACCAAATCGACTGCTTTAAGTTTGGCTCCTGGTTGGCATGCTTATTTAGATCGGCTTGAAGTCATTCTAAACAATCAAGTACCACCAGATTGGGCTCATCGTTTCGCAGAGGTCAAAGAATTGTATACTTCATAACTTGTTCAACTACAACTGCTGATAGATTGAAATACTAAATGCCAATAACGACATTTTTATTCATGGTATTATTTATTTGAGCAGCACATATTACAATGGGTGAGCCAAATGACATGTTATATAGTTAAAAATTGATTATAAAGGCTAATGGGAAAATTAAGCCCCAGCCAAAAATTCAGACATCCAATTGGAGCTTGACAAGATACTTTCAGAATTTCAAATGACCATTTATAACAAAGGTTCATTCAATACTGTGACGAATCTAATACATTTGCAGCCAGATAGCATTATCAAGATTGTGGATGAAATTAAGAAGCTATCCATAGAGAAGAAAATAGTGTAAATCTAAAAGTAATAACAAAAAGACATAGCAACTGCTATTTAGATATACTATACGAAACCTATCTGTGATTCTAAACAATGAATTATGAATAATTTCCTGTCTTCCTTGCTTATCCATTCTTTTTCGATCTTAGGAAGTTTCGATTGATTTATTTTGACTGTGTTTTTGTGTAGAGTAGTTTCCTATTTCAGACCTAGCAATATGCTCCTAATAACTTTTTTACTACGTGGACAATTGCCAACGTTTTTTGTTTTTTCTGACCGAAGAACTAAATCTCAACTTCGACTTGGTTCAATGGCTGAATATTTGTGTAACCCCAATTTATCGTGAGTATCTCCAATATCCTTTATTTCATTGATATTCATTCCAAGTACATTATTGTTGTTATGATTGCCTTTTGCAATTCTATTTTCTATCATTATCACTTGATCATGGTTTTTATCTTCAGTGTCAGTTACACCTTTGTCAGTAATTTGATTTGAATAAATGTCGTTCTTAGTTGAATCACTACTAACTCGTAAACTTGATTCATTAAATGCATCTATGACATTGTTGTGTACTGAGTTGGTAAATGATTGGTCGAATAAATAAATTCAATTGTTACAATTATCGACTTTATTA
>DATBGR010000311.1:0-4325 GCA_036557905.1 Nitrososphaeraceae archaeon
CTATGCCTAAACCACCTCCGTTGTAATGGGGAAGATGTGAAAAATGACCATATACAGGATTAATAAAAGATACTCCAACACTTATACACAAAAGTAATGCCGGCAGTACCAGATTTGAAAAAAATATCTCGCCAAAAACGCGTACAATTTTGGCCACTTGTTGTATATGATTGGCGACCTAATATAATTCGTTATAAACGAAGGTATTACTTGGCTTAGCGATATTAGGATTAGCGTTGGGAGTCAATACATGGTAAGAACAAAAAAGACATCGGACTTTGCGTACAGTTATTTTCCCGTTCTAGGCTCAATTTAGTCATTCAGATATCGATCAGTACACATCACGTTTACGCCAAACACAGTATACAGATTGCCTTCATTTTTAAGAATCGTGAGAGAAGCATTCCTAATATGCCATCGATACAATGCCTCCGCTTCCAGGCGGAGCAAGGCGGAGATAGCTGCTTTTATTGGATCCAAATGTGTGATCATTAACACGTTCTCGTCTGGATACGTCTCCCTTATTTCGTTTAGGAGGTTAGTCATTCGAAACTTGATCGATGAAAAGGTCTCTACACCGTAGTCGGCCAAAGTAGGGTCTTGTTCAGAATAGAATTTCAGAAAGAGATTTCCATGTTTTCTGATTATTTCCTCGTATCGCATTCCAACCAATTTGCCGAGGTCTATCTCGTACAAACGTTCATCAATAACGTATGATATTCCCAGGATTTTAGACACTATTTCGGCAGTCTCCATAGTTCGAATTACTGGGCTCGAGTATATCTTCTTGATAGGTATATTTTGAATAAATCGAGCAGTCTCACTAGCCTGCTGTTTACCGCATGAAGTTAGGTGTGATTCCAGATGCCTTCCCACCAAAACTCGATTGACATTGTTTTCAGCTTCTCCGTGTCGCATAAGAATTGCCAACGCCAAAGTGTGTAGTTCTATTTTATAGAAATGACTATTAATATCATTTGAACTAAGCAGCAGATAATACTCGATTTTATCCTAATTTCACAGAATCATTAATTAAATGGCGATTGGACAATTCATTCAAGCTGTGGAGTGCACTACATCGTCAATCTCGTACTCATACAAATAATCTGTCACTACCTCTTCAAGTTTTATTTGCAGATGCAAAAATGTTAAACTTGAACTAGCTCCTGTCAGAAGCCGCCAAAAGGATTTGGATTAGACTGACTGTCACTTTCACCCCTTTCACTATGTGCCTTTTTCTGATGTCTTTTTAACCTCTCCTTTCCTTCAAATTTCATATTGCAGTACTTGCATTTTACAAGGCCGTCTGTTTCCTTATTGCCTTTATTGAAAAGGATCATTTACTCTCTGTATGAAGTGCTGAAACATTAAAGTTGCGTAGTGTGGGTGATAAGAACGTGCAGGCATGATCTTCGTAATAACCAAGAAGCGAATTGAGAGTCATTCCATTACAATCATTGTCAAAGTTGACTTTACACCGTTAAGTTTTCTCAATTTCCAAGTAATGGTCTCCTTTACTCTCTCCATAGTATTTGATTCTACTTGCGCGACAATATCATACACCCCATAAACTTGATATACTTCCTTCACACCTTCAATTTTTCTTAGCTCGTCTACAATAGAGTCCTCGCTTACTAATTCAGCATTCATCAATACGAACGCTTGTGGCATAGATCTAGTCCTATAAAATACGCCCGTGTATAAAAAGATGCGGAGATTGCTTGCAATATAAATTTCATTTGGCTACGTGTTAACCGAGTTGAATATATCATAAATCGACTTGAATCGAAACTCGACTTTCTTCATATATTGAGAAAAAAATTGAATCAATAAACTAAATAGTTGCATCACCAACTAAGTTGTATGAGTAAATTTGATGGGATAAAGGGTCAAGAACTTTTGGACGTTGAAGAAATTAGCGGCGAATTAACTTTGATCTTTAAGGATAACAGATATCTTTTTGTTAAAGTAGTGGACGGAAAGCTTTCTTGTGACTCAGTCCCGGAGTAAACATCAATATCGGCCACCTAATCAGGGGTAAGAAGTGCTTGAAATATTTCCTTTTAGCATAGATATATGTTTCGCATAGCGACTAATTCTTGCTCTCCTGAGGAACAGTTTAAGACGTTATTAAATAATTCTAATGCTCTCTAATGATTTGAATTTCACTCGATTTTGCATGTATTTTGGTGGGGTTGGAAAACAAATGCTTACCCCAAGAAACACGGATTTCCGCTATCAGCGTATGTCTACCTGGTTTAATGTCGCTAATGTTTAACTCGATGACTCTGTCGATATCAAATAAAAGTGATTTTGCTTCATCAATAGTTGACGGATAGAAGGAATCGTCATCCTTAACAATCATTATCCAAATTCTGTAAGGGATCTTGGGACTCCTAGTCCAGAATAAAACTGCCTTTCTGACAAACTTTAATGAGGCAATTACTTTTCTTCCTGATTTCAGCTCTACTTCAACTGTGAGCCGGAAAATGTTGTCATGTTTATCATATGCCTTTTCCCAATTTCGTTGTTCAAATGCAGCCCTTATTTGTCCTTCGATTCTAAACGAGAGACCTAAAGATAAAGACCTGCTGTCTTTTACCTGTTCACCATATTTGCTGAAAGCAATATTGGCTATTGAATTATTCTGATCCGAAGATGACATAAGTATAGGAATCAGCAGGATATGATTTATATCCTCAATAAGTAGTTGTCTGTTTAATGCTTGCAGAGATCATTCAGCTGAAGAAGAATGAACTAGAATTGAAAATCGAAGAGGAAGATATCTCGGTTATGTACATCATTCAGTATGAATTACTAAAGCAAACAGCTGTTGAATTTGCAGGTGTAATGCTAAAACACCCACTCATAAAGGACTACATGATGAGGGTTTTGACAAATAAGAAGGATCCAGTTGAAGCCCTAAGTGAAGCAACTTTGCTTGCTTCGGAATATGTTCGACATTTAGGTAAAACATTTGCAGACGTAATGAACAATCAATAAAAGAGGTGAATGTGGATCGGTGAAATTTTGTCCTAAATGTGAAACAAGAATGAAATCTAGGGTTGATGAAGGCATTGTAGTCTGCCCTAAATGCGGTACAAAAATTGACGGTGGAAATAGCTTCGCAGATAGCACATATTCTACAACTGCGACAAAAGGAGCCCCAACGTATTCCGAACAAGACACCGGTTCTTTGAAGGTGATTGAAACAGATAAGGGACCAAGCGCCTTACCAACAACTGCTATAGATTGCACTAAATGCGGAAATGACACTGCTTACTGGTGGATGCTTCAGACGAGGTCGGCAGATGAGGCAACTACACAATTTTATAGATGTACCAAGTGTAATCACACATGGAGAAACTATTCTTAACAATGAACACAACCCACATTGTTGAATGTCTGTGACTATTAAATGACTAAATATCAATAAGGGGCTACGTTGTTGAAAGATGACGCGAGTTAATTCTATGCTGGATATTTATCTACGTCAACGAGGAAGAGAATGACGTTTCAATCTTCCACATTCGTTGCTAGCGAGACTGAGGGTAAAAAAGTATTGAGAATCTGATTTTTCGGCTGGGAATCTAGATCACATGACAAATTCGTTCCAACACATAATCGAAGATATCTTTAGCAATACATTAAAATCGGCTATCTATAGCCAATCTATTGACATTACTTGGTATTCAGAGCTAGGACAAGATCTACAGAAGAATGGAAAGCTGTTACTTCAGCGATCTCTACTTTGGTAGACGAAGCAACGTTCGAAGCGAATATTGAGGGCATTTCCTTTAGGGGGATGGACCCATCGCATGTGGCTCTAATTGACATTCATTGGCCAAATACAACTTTTGAGAGTTTTGAGTGTGACTCAGCGGTCAAATTCGGAGTCCGGATTGATGAGCTATTAAAAGTGATTAGAAGAGGAGAGAAGAAAGATTCAGTTGAGATCAGTCTTGCTGAAGATAGCACCCTACTAGTGAAAATGCATAATGGCTATCGCCGGGAATATAAACTGCGACTAATTGAAAGTTCTGCAAGCGCAACTCCGCTTCCCAAATTAAGTTTCAATACAAAGGCAGTTTTAGTGGCTGGATCATTTGATAGAATACTCACCGATATCAATATTGTTTCAGAATATTTGTCGATTAAATCAGAAGCATCTGCGATTCATTTTTCTGGAAAGGGTGACTCTGGCGAGGCAGAGATAGTTCTTGATCCTAAGAGTGAAGGTTTAGAAGAACTAAATGTGAAGGAACAGAGCACCGCAACTTACAGCATAGATTATCTGTCTAAGATCACAAAGGCAATAAGTACTG
>DATBGR010000312.1:0-3803 GCA_036557905.1 Nitrososphaeraceae archaeon
TGGAGGTATGATGAAAAGACAAAATGAGCATCAAGGTATCACAAACTTTATCGATGTAAAGTCAATCGATGAATACTCATCCAGATTAGAACGATTAGGAGGCAAGATCGTAATGCCAAAAACGGCAGTACCAGGAATGGGATATTTTGCAACTTGCCTTGATACAGAAAATAACAGCTTTGCAATATGGGAGACAAACAGCGAAGCCAAGTGAGAGGTCATTAACTCTTGTTTTGAAAATTGAGTAAAATTGAGTAAAAGTGAATACCGCTCGTTCTACCCGAAACTTAGATATGAAGCTAATGGTATGAATACTCATATCATAATATATTAATTGACTATCTTGAATGATATAACTGATAATATTTAAATAAAATATTTAGAATCATCTTTCTAATGATAAAAAATATCATGTTAGGTGCAAGTCTTCTGCTATCTGTAGCATTAGGACTCTCCATAGTAGCCCAAGCTAATTTTAAAGTGCTTCCATCAGCATATGCGCAGGATATGACACCAAAAATGCATCTGGAGGAAGGTATTAAAGCCCTGAAAAGTGGTGATAATCAAGGAGCAATGATGCACTTGGATGCAGCAGAACAAGGTCTTACTAGTGCTTCAGATCAATCTGCAAAAATGCACTTAGATCAAGGAGTTCAAGCGTTAAAGAATGGAGACAATCAGGGAGCAATGATGCACTTGGATGCAGCAGATCAATCTCTTAAATAGTATCTATTAGTCTAAAAAATAGATCTCATTTCAGGATAACTTTTTTCGTTTTTATTAGAATATATAAAGACAATATCGAACAATATCTACATAAGGTGGTCAAAGTGCTGCAGAAATAGTCGAAGAGATAATATCAGAGGCAAAAGAAATTCTACAGGGATTAAATATATTTGAGGCGGATTAGGAAGTATTGCTAGATTGTTCTGTTCTTAGAATATACATGTGTTATGGTATAATGGCAATTTTGTAATTTCTATAAATTTACTTCCATATCTTCAAGAATACGTCTCTTCTATTGGTTCCAAGAAAAGAATAGAGTTATTGAGACAGTATGTGAACCCAACGTCAAATGATTTTATATTAGATATAGGAGGGAATACAGGCAGAATAACAGAAGCCGCATATTCACGCAAAGGGTGTAAGGAGGTTGTTGTGTTGGATCCTAATAATAAATATGTAGTATATGGAAGATTACGTAGACCATTTATTAGATTCATAGAAGGTGGTGTAGAGAGTATACCTCTGCCAGATGAATATTTTGACATTATAGTAGCTAGTTTTTTATTTCATCATTTCAGAGATCAAGACAAAGGTTTAGAAGAAATGAGAAGGGTTTTAAAACCAAGTGGAAAATTAATTATTTTCGAAAGCAATCCGCTTACAAGAAGAGGGAAGGTGTTGAAGCTCATTGAAAACCTATTTCATACCTGTGCAAAGCTCTATGAACCATCTCAATTGAAAGAAATGTTGACCAATAAACATAATCTTGAGGTGATATCTATGGACTCTGTATCAATAGGTTATTTCTTGGTCGCTACCAAAATGAGAAAGGAAACACCTCCATAGTAAGGAAAGTAATTACTCTCAAATGAAAATTTATAATTTGAACAATTCTCTCATTCAGGTCTTTATTGCCTTTATTACCAAACTGGAGATTTGTCTGCCATCAATATTATTGCTGAAATAGATCTTCGTCTAATTGAGACTTTGCAAATATGTAGACACATAGATAAATAATCGCATTCATTGCCTGTTTTCTTTCCACGGACAAAACATTGTAATTCAGCAACTGGCTTCAATTTTATAACCCCGAGAACCGCTTCTACAATACCTTCCTTTTAGCAACTCTACCAGTTCATATGGACTCTGCTCATTTTGTAGCGTTGAACGTATTAGTAAACAATTTTGAATTTAAGTCCTTATATAGCTTAGAGATTGAGGCTGAGGCCAGTAAAGAATGACTGCTATTGCTATTGTCACAGTGTTGATATCGCTATTTTCTGTCTTTGTCTTTGTAAATGTAAATACGGTATCAGCAGCTTCTCAAATCACTCATGAGGACTTTGAGAAGTGCTTCAAGAAATATGCACCAGAAATGGATAAATTACTAAGTAAAAAGCCGAAACAGTTTGTAGAAAATAAAATTCGTTCGGGTGGAACATTAGACGTAAGTAACATAACAAATAATGATAATGTGTATCTCTGTGTTCATAACCTACCTATACACCCATCTATTAACTTGGACACAGCCAAGACCTACACACCCATCTATTAACTTGGATACCGGTAAGTTGATAAAGTAACTGGATTTGCAGCTTTTCCTATAATGGTCTTTGTTATTATGGGAGTGTTATTAAGGTGAAAAGCACCGTTATGTTAGACCCAGAGAACATATCACAAAACAAAGTGGAATTTGAGTCGGAGTTGCTACTTTTACTAATCCTGGAAACGTCTCCCAGATCTAGTTAGTAATTTTTGCCTTGCCTAGCATACGAATGACATACTTTTTCTCCATAGCAATTGCTAATTTGAAGGTAAGAATATTGTAAAAGTAAAAGCAAGTTTAACTAGTAACCAATGTTATTTGGACATTATTTCGATAAATATCACACTATTTGAATGGAAAATACAACACGACGATTATGTAAAATCCAGAATAGAATGAACTGGATATTACTGAATTCTACATGACCGTGAGATAATTGAGGTTGGATAAACCTGGTACCTGACTTACCATATTCGCAATCTATACATTAGATAACATTGTTGAGTCAACAATATCATTTTGCAAAATGTGATTACAAGGTCGCTGGTTATGCGTCCACTGTAATTGGCTTTCAGATTATGGCTCACGTGCTGGTTGCAGTAATGCTGATTTTTCTCGATTTGCTCTATTGATCAATAACGAGTTCCCAGCATTGATAAAGTCATACAAAATGTTCTAATATCCTGCTAAATCGTTTTAAACAAAGAATATTGAACCGAGTCTAATATGATCATAGTAAAAGATTGCATTATTTTGGGTAAACCGATCAACTAGTTCGTTCAACTATTTTGAATGTTGATGGAATTGTATTATAATCTTATAGACAATACTTACAGATCAAGAGTTTGTAATTTATATTCGTAATCTTGGAATATCACTATCTATTATATATTCGGTAGGTATGAATAGAATTCATATTATTTCAGGAACAGTAATAGCGACAATAGCTCTACTACTAGTTACAGCCATGATATCAGATCAGCAATCCGCATTCGCACATAAAAATCACCGTCATCATAATAATCATCACAATCATGGTGGTGGTGCAGCAGCAGCCGCAGCAGCAGCTGGCGATAGCGCAGCTTCAGCAGCCGCAGCAGGTAGTGCAGCAGCAGCCGCCGCGGCAGCAGGAGATTGAGTGATTGCTGTTCAGGACCAAGATTGGGATTGGCTTGGTATGGGAAGAGCCTCTATAATCTCACTTTTTCAAGAAATTAACTATTATCGATATAATAAGCAGGTATTGATATATACAGAATAAGGAGATGAATATTGTGGAAAATCAATCCAAATTTCTACTTGTTAGTCTAATCGCAGCAGTCTTGACTGTGACGTCATCTTCTATGTTGTTAACTAATTATTCAGTACTTCCCACAATCCACTTATCATCATCATTGTCATCATCATTCTTACCCAACATCATTCAGACTGCCAAAGCTGACGTGGATATTGATACTTCTGGAAATGGCAAAGCAGCCGCATTTGATGGTAAAAATAGCATATCTTTGGATGGAAAGGGCTTTTGCAATAC
>DATBGR010000313.1:0-4292 GCA_036557905.1 Nitrososphaeraceae archaeon
ATCAAAGCTGCAGTCCACTTGTCTTGAAATCCGATATCTGAAGCCAATTTTAATATATTTTTCTTTAGGACTGCAGCTTCTGCTACTCCTATATTGTATTTTATCCACCATGGCGCCAGTTTTCTTCTTCGGTAAAGTTCATTATGCCATTTTAGTCGTCGTATTAGTGGATTGGTTATGAAAATGCTTTCTTCATTAGTAGTACTACTATCAGTATTCTCGGTTCTTACTCCAGTATCTGGTTGACGGACTAAGTTTGTCATGTGACCTTAGACCAATTTTGAAGGTTTTGGTCTTGGATTCTTTCTAGGAATTTTTCGAAAAATGCATGTATGAATAATGATTTTGTCTTGAAAAATCTTATTCTATTACAATATTTACAGAAGTCGAATCGATCAACTTTGTTTGAACAAATTAGGTACTCATAATCAGTTGACCTTCGAATATCGTAGTTTAGCTCACTAGTATTATTTGACACCAAAGTAAAGCAAATGCTCAGAATTTGTCTATATATAATTGAATCATTGAGAAATTTATGTAATTTTGAGCAATTTGGCAAATCCATTAGCAATCCCATCGAATATATAATCTATCGTAGTATTTATTATTATTCTCATAATGGTGACTCCGTAATGTGTCAGATCTAGAATCATCATTATAATATAAAGAATATTTTCTACGATTTTAAATCAGTTTTATAGGCATGGATGCATAATTTGCAAGTATTATTCGTGCAAGTATCCTCAATTTTGGCATCATTATCTGGTTTACGGGGTAAAGTTTGTCGTGTGACCTTACATCAATTTTGATTGTTTTGGTTTGGAAACAGCTCAAAAATCTTCTTGTAAAGGGTAGCGAATAAAGGATAATTTCGGTTTGGTAACGCGTAGTATACTATAAAATATGCAGCCGTCCGTTCAGGAATAATTGTGTAAGCTAGGCAGCTGGAAACAGTTACTAAACTCTTGAAGGATATTTTATTTATATTATTAGATTTAAAGAGCTGAAAACCATAGAGTTCGCTTATCGATAGCAAAATCATAAAGGAATATGCACAATTTCAAACATTTTAGCAATTCCATTGAATGTATACCATAGGGATATACTTATTATCTTTATACTAACGGTTGTTCTATAGTTTACTCCCATATGACTCTTAAGAATATGAGGTAACTTTAGTAGTGGGTATGCAGATATTGTTTCAACAACAATATCTACGATTGAACCTAGCGTTTATGTACGGATGATTCCGCATTAAAATGTAGGATATTATAAAACATATGGGAGAAAGTATTATACCTGCATCTGCTACCAATTCCACCGATATCACTATGCCGACTCAATCTCAGAAACTCACTGACCAGTGCTATAACATCGAGTTATTAGTGAAGTCGATAGAGGAAGGCTATCCCGTGGGGCACATGTGACGAAGATTTGCCCTACTCATTTACAAGACGAAATGCCACTTGGTAAGCCTAGAATGATCTGGCTATACGATACATTTAGCGGATGTTGATTAGTTACGCTCTAGCCGGAGAACTGTGAATATGCATCATTACTCAATGGTCTCGCTAAACTATAAGTCTTCTCCGCGTGAATTCTTAACCTCTTTTAAAACTTCTTCTAAATATTCTTTGATATCTTGCTCCTTAAGTGAGGACTGGACGCCAGTATCTGCTTCCATTTCTAGTGAAGTTTTTCTCATTGTATGTAACACTCTATTCCTAATTTGAGCTTCCATCTGGGCTACAGAAATGTATTCTAATAGATTTGATTGCGTTTGGACTGAGTTCCTTACTACCTGTCGCAGTCTGCTGTCGTGAGCAGCCGATAACGCAGTATAATAGATTCCAACTAGCATTAAATAAGATGCCAATCCTAAATAAGAAGCAGTGAATAGACCAAAGGGTGGATACGGTTTACCAGTTAATATTATTGCTTGATTTGAACTAAATACTAATGCAAGACCGACTCCAGACAAGATTGTATACTTTCTCAATCGTTTATCACTTAATTTTCTGGCAATGCTCCAAAATGCAGCTGCAAATAAAATTCCACCAACTGTCGTGCTTGCCGCAAAAATTATAGTATAGATCATATCGAACATTATCGGATCAGCCAATCGGTATGAGTCAAATAGAAATATGAGGGAGGGTTCAAACTGAGGAATGAAATAAGCGAGTGGAATACTAACTAGTATCCAGAATGTGACCACTCCCAGTACTTTTGAGTGGTGATAAATCATAAAAATGGTAGCAATCCAAGTTAGGATGAAAGATATGATAGACGAGGTAAAAAAAGCATTATAAATTATGGCATATGAGTCTGGAAGATAAGGTGTGATGGTGGCGAATACTTCTTGCGCCCGAAATGGCTGTCCCATTAGGGATAGATCTACCAGAGAAAAGGTCAATGCAGCGTTTATTCCGATAGAAGCGGTTGCTAACCCATAAAATAGCACCACAGGCTTTCGATTGGATAGATACCATGTTATAAAACTCTTCGCCAATAATGCCATCATGAAAACGGAAATGGAGTAACTAATGCCTGCAGAAACTATGATTAGTCGAGTATCATATTGGAAGGCAAAAATAATTTGCAGCAGAATTGATATGAGAACAAATGCTAACAGGATTTGAGTAATTAGCAGACAAATATGCAGCTTGCTTAACTGTAATTTAGTGGAGATTTTAATATTTTTGCTTTCTGGATATACATAATTTAGAAAAACATATTGCGTTACTATGTATATGCTCATAAGAAATACAAAGATCGCAATGCTCCCAGTCGATGAATATAAAGTGGTATTGAATGTGTAGCTCCTATTAAGCGAAGTATCAAGAATCTGACTTGATATTATTACTATTAGCAAAACCAAAATGAGCTTGTCACTTATAGGATGGATTACCCCTAATGACCTTTTTATATCCAATTTGATGACTCTCACTTTATCATTAGCCTGCTTTGATAAAATCTTGCCGCTCGTTCTATTAGCTTTGTTTATATCCGGTCTGTTGTTTATATTTAAGATGTAAGTGAATATGGTTGAAGATTATCCACGGTGTCGAGGATTCGTAGCTATATTTGGATTCGTCATAATCCTAACTGTTTCAATTTTTGCCACTGCAAGAGCAGACAGTTCTAACCCCAGACTATACCCGATAAACACTACCCTGAATGGGCTTGGTTACCAACAATTATCTGGAAAATGGTGGCAGTGGGTACTACCGATACCAATTGACAAAAATCCAATATATGATTCAAATGGTAAGAATTGTGCTCAAAATCAAAATGGGCCAGTGTGGTTCTTAGCCGGCACAGGAGGAGGTCCGGCAGTTAGACAATGCACTATTCCTGCAGGTAAATCCATTTTTTTCCTAGTACTGGGAAATGAATGTTCCTTTGCAGAGAATCCAAGTATAAAGAGCGTAGAAGATCTACAAAATTGTCCAGTAATTCTGAATAAACCTATTGACCCATCGAAAGATCTTAGTGCATCTGTTGATGGAACTAATCTTAGCAATCTTATCTTTCGCGTACAATCTCCCCCATTTAGCTTTGCATTTCCACCAAAGCCTATCTTCGGTGCTCCACCTGGTCCAAGTAAGGCCGCCGCTGATGGATGGTACATCTTCCTATCTCCACGGAAACCTGGAGAGCATAGTATTCATTTTTTTGGTTATCAACCACCTGATCCTCTCAAGGGTACATCAGCTTATGAAACTGTTGTGACCTATAATCTTTCAGTTAAATAAACATGGATGTAAGAATAATTAGATCGATTCTAATTGTGGGATTCTCCATATTGTTTTTGAAGGCTAGAGATAATGTGATAAAGCGTACTAGGTGCAATATTTCCAATCCGTCACATTGTATTGTTGCAACTCTCTTGTTGTTGATGTATGAGCTAGAAATTAAACTATAGATATTCTTGTATTTTCGCGAATTAATGTCAGCCTTGCATAATTTCCTGTATTCCAGACAATGGGCATTTTGGAGAAATACTTTGTCATCATTTGCTACGTAGTGACTGGGCACAGGAGTAAATGTACCTTATTTTGGGCATGTTCATATCTTTGTCTACTTATTTGCAGGAGTGATTATCTCATGAAAATGGGATTTGAATCAGGAATTGTATTGCAGTAACGTCAATTGTGAACTAGACTTTTTCTGTAAATAGGGACTTTATGGAGTAGATTCAATTTGTATTCATTTATCTTCGATATCTATTATCGCCTTTTGGTGTAAGGAAGAAACCCTTTTAGAGTAAAGTCAAAGATATAATGCCAAGG
>DATBGR010000314.1:0-6860 GCA_036557905.1 Nitrososphaeraceae archaeon
AGTGCAGAATCGTTCGAGTGTCTTTTGTTCCACGTTCCCATATCGCCGGCGATCCATTAATATTGTTCGGATTTCGTGTCGCAGTTATATCGTAACAAGGAAAATAATACCGTGTAACATATTTGCCTGGAATTTCGAGTCCTGTTTCATAATCTTTTGCCGGTACGTCATTCTTATCCGGTATGCCTGCAAATAACAAAACCTTGCGTTCCTTATCTGATCCAAATTTGATATATTCAGTTTTAACTTTTGTTTCTGTGTTTTGATACATTGACTTTCTATCGATTTCATCAAGTAATGACTTTGCCTGCAGTTTAGTCTGTTCATCAAATCTATTTTTCTGTTGTATTTCTTTACTTTTATCTGGTATCACTTGCATTTGACTTTATCAATATAGCTTAGAATGGATACTAGCTATATATGTTACTAAATCATATTTTGCTGGATCGAAACTATACTTCATACTGGTTCAGATACTATTTGTGATCAATTTGCAGGCATTGGTGGCTGCAATGCAGAACAAAACTCTTCAGCGTATCCCCAATGCTAGGAGTGTGATCTATATCCTCATTCTGGCTTTCCTCACTCATATCCCTCCATGAAGAACTAGTCATCCCTTAGTCTACAAATCTGACAGGCGAAGATGTCGAAATGCTGAGATCCTATATATAGAATCACTGATAGTTGATGCTGTTTATTTCTATATGTTGTGACGGATGTGACACATGTGACGGATGTACAGAAGAGTGTACAGCGGCTGGCGGATCTTTATAGATATTCTCAAGAGTACTTTCTTCACTATACTTGCTCTTGAATATAAGAATATCTGATACTCTAATAATATTATGTTCTATCTCTGTAGTCGGTTCATAAATGTGTCTATACAATCTCTTACACGACACATACACCACATCCATCACAGATGTTCCTCTACTACTCATTATCCTAGTACTGAACTTGAACAATCGATTATACTATCGAACCGGTCTACTCAGATTAGCAGGAGAGAATGATATTAGTTTATAATAGTGCAGCGACAGATTATTTTTTGTCAAAAACCCGGTCAAGCAATTGACATATTTTCTATAACCTCTTGTTCATTCAATTCATACCTTTGTTAACAAATCTCCTAATTATTCGTCTCTTAACCTTCTTCATGTAAATAAGCAGGCTTGAAATCTTTGCACAAATGGATTTTCATAAAGTGTATATCATCCTTTAATCTACAATCTTCGCATTCAAATCTGTCGGAATGACCTATCCTGCGGATTTTGCAGGCGTTTCTTGTTTGTGGTTGATTTATGCGGGCATTGATAGTGCCGACAGTGCCGACAGCAGGGACAGCAGATTCCGACATACTGTCCGCATCCTTATCCTTAGTTACAGACTGGCTATTATAATTTCTAGATGAACTACTGATATTATTTGTAATATTTATATTAATTCCATTATTATTAGTGTCTGTGAGTATGTCCGCGCTGCCCACAAATTCATTCTTTTCTACTAAATTGCAGACAACGCTGCCAGAGCTGCTGTCTGCACTGTCTGCATTGTTCGCATTCTCTAAACCATTATTCGGTAATGTGGTCTTTATTTTGACCCGGTCATATGACCTTATTAGCATTTGTAACTTATCTATATCAAAACGCATACCCCGAGCACTTTCATGTCCTATGCGTATGTGCTCAGCAAATTTGTCGTAAATTAGTTTAACAACGCTATTCTTGTAGAAAGTTCCATATTCACTAGTATGATATTCGTCTGGATAATGCTCTTTACCATTTATATCTATACTGGATATAGCTCCGAGTGTACTCACAATCTCTCCCCAAACTTTTGATACAAGTATTTCGTTTTTTCCTTCTTTCTGGATTAAATCCAGGATTATTGGTACAATTACATACTCCAGACTGACAGATTTCTTTTCATTCTTTACATTTATGAACTTCTGTAGAGTGTCTTCGATCTCCTGTTGAATGGATGTTCCATAGAATAACTGAATATATGGCTTGCATAATTCCTTGTTCCTACCTTCAATACCAACGTCAACTTCGGTAATAGGATCTTTGAAATGAATTAGTCTATAAACCAGCATTAACTTTCTGAAATCCATTAATCTATGTAATTCTCTAATTCGTATTGGATTACCCTGAGGACTCACGATTTCTTTAATGTCGTATAAAGGTTTAGACGGATATGTCGTAAATTGTAGTGTTCTGTCAAATACACCTCTGGCTTTAAACTGATTAATTGATGTTTCACCGATTATCACTTTCAAACCGTATGTAAAGTAAAATTCTTGTTTATATACAATTGTATTTATCTTCGGTACCTTTTTCAAATACTCATATCCGGTATTTAAAATAGAAATCATATCTGGAGATTGGTCAATATTTCGGGACTCATCTAATACAAGTGTACATTGACCAGGTTCGACAACTCCCAAGATTCTAAAGACATTAGCAGGACTAGGATTAGTTTCGTTAACACACCTGTATGCTAAGGCTTCAAATGTATTTCCAGCTGTTGACTTACCTGAACCGTTATCACCAACTATACCTACGTAATGTGTAGTGCCAAACTTATCTTGAAAGTAGGACCAAACTACACCCATTGCAATTAAGATTAGTTTATGTTCATCTTGTGCATTGTACTGTTTAACCAAGGATAATGCTAGTCGATACAGTGATTCAACATTCTCGGCCTTAGCACGTCTAATATAATCATAAAGATTCTCATCTGTAAATTCGTAAGGAGTATAAGGATATTCCTCATAACTTGGTGGAATTAAAATCCGTGTTTGTTGTTTAATCTTGTCTACAGATTTGAATTGTTCATTCTCTGAGTCGTATGTAATAAACTTAGGTGATCCATCTAATATTACTGCTTCTTGAAGCTCGCTTTGTCCCATTTGCGAGAACTTATATGTTGGAAACTCGCGGAGTTTTTTATCGTGATTCTTATTTTTACCGCGTGATTTGGACGTAGACGATTTAGAAGACTCACGTGCATTGTCTGTCCATGCCCATGAATGTTTTTTTGATTCTTTTTCTATTACAGCCCATGTATGTAGATCAATAATCTTATTTATCATCTCCAGACGTCTAGACTGTTGCTTTTCTGTTAGATTAGGATTGGATTTATTACGAGCTTCTACAAGGCCATCATAATCTGTTTCAATTAACGCGTCAATATCATCAATAGGTAAATCAGTTAATAATTGCTTGTCCTCAGTAGACAATGTCTTGATATACTCTTCTAACGTTTCATCATCTAACATTGTCATAGCAATACGACTTCCATACAGTTACTAATCAGCTCGTACTGATCGAATTCTGTACCTTTTTTAAAACTAGATCTAAAGCTGTGGATATACCTATATTCAGAACAGAATTTACAGTACAACCAAGCTGAGTAGAACATATCTGGCGTCAACTTTCACCTTGAATGTCTCTAATTATTGCAGTTAGACAGGCCACTCTTCATGTTTTGTTGTCGCAATGTATATTCTCTCTTTTTCCTTTCTATATTGGTCAAAACATTCGTAAATAAAATGTGAATCTACTAGTCGTACTAGATTAATGTTCATCACGCAATAGAAGTTATCAGGAGGTATCTTTCCATCCAACTTTGCTGCTGTATGTAAAATTATCTGCCTACTTGCATTAATATACTGACCATAAACCTCGTATAAATTCGAATTACTCCAACTAAATATTGCCTTTATTTGCTTTTCATTTTTCCGTTTATTGAATTCAATCCTCTTTTTGATATCCTTATCGTATGTAAAAGCCATTTGTGGGATCACCTTTTGCCTATCAATTCGTTGACGTCGACAGACATTTCAAAAAGTCTAATTGGGATATACCCGATCCGACTACAAATGGTATAGTCCACATCAAAAGACTTATCTTCCTCTTTAACTAAATCATAGTTTGCAGTCATCTTCTTTGTTCCTCATAGTCCATTGAAGTTGATTCCTCGGAATGGTGTTAGACTCTGGTCCCCCGACCCGTCCTAATGCCCTTCTGGTAGTACAATGCCAAATAGATCTGTTAGAAATTATTTCAGTCATTCTATGTTTCTACCTTTTCTACCACCAATTTTTTGCCAGAGACTTGACATTTCAAAAAATCCCCTTTTCCTACACCTAATTCTATTGCAAATTCCTTAGGTAGCACTACGGTGAAACTTCTTTCGCCGCTGTAGGCCTGGACTTTACGTATTTCTATCACATTAGTCATTATGGAATTTGTTAGTAATGCTAGACTTATAAAATGGGGCAGAATACCCCATTTGGTGTATCATTGAGCTGTGGACTGGTACTATGAAAGAATTAACTTGGATTACAATGATGAAAATCTGGCTGAGAATCCTCATCAGGAATATTTAAGGAGATTGGAGGGAAAAATTATGATGTTTATTAGTTCTGTTGAGGATGGAATCGGCCATTTAGAGCTTGCTAGTAAGGTGGGGATCGATAGAAAAAACCTTACTCCACATCTAAAACGGTTAAGGAGAAAGGGAATAGTTATGCGTGGTAAGGGAAAACGCGGAAAGTACTATCCAGCTAACAAAAAATATCGTGGTATTTCAGTCACTGCAGATATCGTTAGTAGAGCTGCAGCTGGTAAAATATTAGAAAATGAAGAGCTTCCTATAGATAGTCCATACTTTGAAAGTGGGATGCTCGACAATTATTCTCTAGATAACGCGTTATTCAAATTCTCTAATGGTGTCGGAGCTATTATAACATACCTGATAATTCAGTCCATGGATCGATCTAGTGAAATTCCTGGTAGAGATACAAAGAACGCTAAAGAACAGGATATAAATGTAAATAGATGGTTCAACGATGGGATCTCAACCTTAGGAGCTCATTTGTTGACCTTATTCAAAGAATACATGTGCAATGAGCTTCTTGATCTATCTTACAACAATTATGTTAAGGAGGATGGAGCTCTTGATAAAGATAGGGTATTCGCGGATTGGTGGGGATATCATCATACCCCGCCCCTATTTACCCTTGATGAAAAATCTATAAAGAGTTTGATGACGAGCTTTCTAAGCATATACCCAAGCATAGGTGTTTACCTAGAAAAGATTCGTTCCCAATTCCCTCACATAGTCAATTTAATAACAGCTCAGGAGGAGTATCGAAGGATTCGCGATAAGCAGCAGAAAATTTGCAATCATGACTTTAGACCACCTAGAGACACATTTTACTCAAAGAACGAGTTTTTGCATTGTACTAAATGTCACAAGACCAAAAGAAAGTCTTCTAGTATTTGATAGTTATTGCATTCTTTTCAATTCTTGTACTTCTGCCATAAGTTCCATAACTTGATCTGATAATATAGATATTGCATCATCTCTTTCTTGTTTATTATTTACTGTATCTTCATATGCATCATAACTTAAAATCATTCTACATCGGGCACAGAACTTACTATCCGGTTTATTTGGTTCGCTGCAATTAGGACATTGTTTTGGTCTTAATGCATCCTTTTGCTGATTATCCTTAGTTATAATGCCATACGCTTCTAATAATGATTCTGAGGCTTCATTACCAAAATAATGAAGATACTTTTGTGGCATGTTTGAGCCTATGGTCCAACCTGCAAATTGTCTTAGGGTATGTTCCTTTAATATTTTGGATTTCTCTGTTAAGGCACTGTGTCTTCTTATATAGGGATTCCAGGGCTTCTTAAGCAACTCTCTAATTCTTTGTTTATCCTCTGGTTGGACATTTGGATCTACCAACAACTTTGGGAAAAAATCAGTTCTATAATTTTTATAGATTCGATATAATGATACTATACCAAGAACTCTTCCTAAACTCTTCCCACTTCCACATAAAAAGATCGCATTTGGATTTGCCGACTGCGGATGTTCATGATTTAAATAATCTTTGACATATGGGATGGAATCTATCAGAGGTATATGTCTTGGTCCTGTTTTTCCGTTAACAAGAATCTCGGCATATTGTCTATTACCAGCAGACTTGAATATGATATCTTTAATTCTTAACTTTAGCAATTCATGTGGTCTACAACCTGTATCCCATGACATAGCATGAAAGCATCTATTTCGATTACTTGGACAATACTTTAGGAAAAGTGCATCATCTTCAGCAGTCCAGAGATCGGTGGGTTTGTAAATTGATTTCTCTTTCCTATTTAATTGTGGAATATTCTCAATAACTGGCGGCTTAGTCCGGTTATGTTGTTCATTATCCGGATAATTTAGCCATTTGAAAAACCTAATCAGTTGCATTCTAAAGGTATTATAGGTTCCAATCCATTTGTGCAGCGGGTCTGTCGCTTCTGGCTTACGAAAACTATCCAAGAACGTAAGTATATTTTCCCTATTCATATATCTAAATGAATAATTATCATGATATCTTGAGAGTTTACATAATAGTATTATATTATTTCTCTTATAGTTAATTGATGGATTGATCTCTGTCTTCATTGCATGAATGTAATCAATTATAACTGAAGCATTTTCTTCTGATATACGATGGAGTGTATTGGCACATTCACGTGGCAAATCGGCTGTAATTTCATTAATTTTATTGTCTATAACCAATGAAGAATAATGGCTTTGGGTATAATCTTTATCTACTATCTTACTTGTGATTCTAGTAGAGGTAGTAACGTTCCTTTTGAGGCTATTGAATCTCAATTTGTTGTTGATAAGAATAGAATCGATCTCGTATATAAGTTAGTATTCTATACCTAATTCTACTACTAGAAATTTGTATCCTTAATATTTTGGAAATTCAGATTAATTCGAACATTAACCGCAATGAATAAAAATACGGTTTAAAAATCGTGATAATTAAATTTCTGTACCTC
>DATBGR010000315.1:0-6014 GCA_036557905.1 Nitrososphaeraceae archaeon
ATAGTATATTAAGAAAATTTGTTTACAAGCTTAACATATACGATCTAGGAAATTTCATACTTAAGCATGAATCTCACGTTATATGTAGGATATTGTGCGTTAAAATCAATGAATACATAACAAATATACTGTCATCCCCCCCTTCTATCCCGATAATGGATGTAGGTCGTTCGTCATTATCAATTCAAGGTCGCAGAATTCAGTATAGTGATAGCAAAACAATCTCCAAATCAGTCGAAATGCTACTTGTTTAGCGGACAATATTGTTGTCGTGATTTCGAAAAGTATGTAGATTACAGCAATATTAGATATTATATATCTGAAGGCGATAGAATTAAAGCAGTGAAAAAAGGCGGGATGGTAGATCTATTCTTTGTCCTATCAGCGTCAGATTGCTAGTCTGGAGCCTTTCACGTATCGTCCGTGGTGGACAAAAAAGCTGATTAAGCGGGCATAATAGCCGCTGCGATCTTCCTTAGTCATAGAAAGGTGTAGGATTCAAACTTGTCTCTTGTTAACTGTGAATTTCCTGGCCAGCTTGTTCAGCTTTTTAATCGTTCTTTCCTGGATAGGTATTATATGTGGCAAATCCAGCTCCGCACGGGAGCGGGAGAATAAGGCACGTTGATATAGCATAAAGATCTTTTAGTGTAAATTGTAGAGATAAGTCCTTGTTGTCGTTAGGCGACATAATACCACCACCAGACTCCCTGCCTTAACCTTAGTTTCCATTGCCAACTCACTTGCTCATTAGTTACTGAAACCAGGTAACAATTGTGTCTTTCGTGTACTACACCATGCTTTTGAGCCTGAGTGTGACAAAGATGGTTCATTTTGGTGCTTATGTTAATGCTTTGATTAGTGCGTATGTGGCTGGTATCAACACCTTATTCCTTTGCCGCTAGCCTCCATAGTACATATATGGTAGAGGTTAGGGTAACTGCTACAGGAGCAAGTAATTTTATTAATTATAACACGTGTATTCAGTTTTTGGTGTACTCCGTCCTACTTTGGAATTGAGTGCTACGAGGGGGTGATCAATTCTATTATTCCGCAGACTAAAGTGAGAGCAATTGATCCGCTTGAATCAGTCTAGCAAACAACCTTGAAGCATGTTAGGATACTCGTGCAGGGTCACGTAAAATAAACATCGATTAATATCACCTTCTATCATTTTAGTAAAAAACTTAGCATTAAACTATGCTTTATTAGTCGTTTAGATTCTTTAGTCGTAGAAGTTTTACGTTTCCCTTATCTAGTTCTTACCTGTCTATTTTGTATCAAATGTTGCGACAAGAAATTTACTGCTATTCGTGCAAATAGGATTTTCATTCTATCCATCTACCATCTTGATCATGAAAATTCTACCAAAATAGTAATGGAACAAATATTGTTATAATCATACATAAATCTAAAGAACAAATTAGGATCTAATCAAATCAAGAAGGGATTGTTATAGTTATTTCTGAATGACCACCAGAATCTGGGACTAGATTGCTTTTGTTTCCTTTTATTGCATCAGTTACTACTAAATAAATTATCGTATGATCTGATTTGGTAGGTGCTTTTCCGGCATTAATTGCATTTTGTATTACTTTTGTTGTCTGCTTTATCCAATTGTACTTCTGCGGCATGGGTGTGGAGATATCTACATAGTTACCGATTACCTTCGCTGGACCAGTCACACCATGTTGTTTTAATCCGCTAATATAGTCAGTACCAGCAAATAGATTGTTAATTGTTGTGCTGATATGGATTAGAGTATAAGGGCCTGTTGCAGTTATGTTCCAGCTTCCGGGTACTCCCCAAAATATTATAAAGATGTCTGCGGATGGAATAATAGGGGTTTTGTTAGCATTGCGAAAATCTCCCTTTCCTGAATATCAGCCTTTACCTAATCCCGGAATTATACAATCTTTATCTGAATTCGAGTAGTAAGGGGATCCAAATGCTCCATTAGGATATGTTTTTAGTTTCCCATTATTCATGAAAGTACGTTCATCACATAAATCTGCTATCTCATAACCACCATTATTAGTTCACCCAGCAGGATCAGTCTTAGAAGTGTATGGATTAGTCATGTCTTCGATAGTTTCTTCTGTTGCTTTATAGTATACCTCAAATGATTTATACGATACCATTTCCGCGCTAGCCATTCTTGCCTTTTTCTGTTATATTGTTGCTGGTCCAGATGTAGAATTTAGAGTACATGTAGACATGGGAATACTTGTTGGTGCTGCAGGTTTAGTTAAATCTGTTAAATTTCCTTTTGTAGCATTGATTGTCGGAGGCATTTGGCAGGTATCTGCACCTGCAGTTGTAATAGAAGCAAATCCTGTACTAAAGGGGAGTCTGAAAGGACTATAATTCATACTCGTATCAGTGGATTTACTGCCATACGTCACAATAGTAGACGAAGCGCTCTGACTATATGTGACAAGAGACAATAAAATTATTACCATAACAAAGAACGAAGTTATAACCTTATGATGATCTGTTGGATTTACCATTATTATATTCTTCCTAGCAACTGCTCTGAAAGTAGATACAAGATCATGAAGACGCATTGTTATTGTTATTGCAAGCTACTCTTACTGCTTAATAACGAATTAGAGATAATACAGTAGAAGTTATTCAGTAGAAAATCTGTTGTTTGTCGCAAATCTATACGTTTCAATTTTTCCTTTGCCCTAATCAATACTTTAATTGGTTTGCGAAGAAGCTAGATTTGGCAAATGCATCGTTCTCAAAACCGGTGCAGAGGCAGTCTTAAATTGTTATATAATAATCCTGTATAACAGATCATTCTGTGATTAGTTCTATTCTCGTAATGATATTAGCTGATCGAATTGTCACATTTAGATATGTTATCATGATTTTCAATATAACGATATCTGCTTTTTCGTTTTGATTTTTTTCAGGTATCATTTTATATGATACACGTTTTCTGTGCGGGTTTTTACTTTCATGATCCAGTCACACTACACTTATTCTATTGTGTTGTTTTGCTACTGCCTCATTATCTGGTGCGTCTGAGATACAATAAATCGCTCTACTCTAGGTTGTAGAGATATTTGTCACTAGTAATCCTAGATCATTTCTTAGCGTTTTGAGCCTTTATAATCTGCCCTTCAGTCACTATCTCGAAAGAATGAACATCTAACAATGTTTATAATATTCTACAAGTCTTCATAAGAATATTCGTCGCAAATCTCTGGTCTTTTCAAGTGTATAGAAAAAATGTGAGAACAGACCACCAATATATGACCAATTCATAAGTATCATCATCCTTTGATTAGATTTATTATTAATAACACTAATCCAGCAACTGCAGCGCTAGCTGGAATAGTGATGATCCATGCATAAATAATTCTTTTACCTATGCCCCATCTTACTGCAGATAGACGCTTAGTTGCCCCGGCACCCATGATGGCTCCTGATATAGCATGCGTCGTGCTGACTGGTATGCCAAGCCAAGCCATTGAAGTAAGTATTACTCCGCCTCCTGTTTCAGCACAGAATCCTTGAAACGATTTGAGTGTCGTAAGTCTAAAGGCCATGGTTTTTACTATTCGCCAGCCGCCAAAAAAAGTGCCTAATGCGATAGCTGCAGCTGAAACAAGGACCACGTAAACAGGAACGACAAAGTTTTTTGAATCCAATATTCCAGCTGATATCAATAGCGCAGTGATCACACCCATAGTTTTTTGACCATCATTTGCACCATGAGTAAGAGAAAAGAATGCTGACGAGCCTATCTGCAGTTTTCCGAACGTCTTGTTTATAGATGATGGTCTAGTCCTTCGTAAAAAGTACATAATACTAATCGTAAGTACAAAAGCAATCACAAAACCCATGATCGGTGAAACAACCATGAATATCAGAGTCTTTTCGACTCCAGGAAAAACTATAGCATTAGCTCCTCCGGCCACCAATCCCGCGCCGATTAGGCCACCGATTAAAGCATGACTACTTGATGAGGGAAGCCCAAAGTACCATGTAATTAAATTCCAACTAATTGCTCCGACTAACGCAGCTATTATTACATATACAGTGGAAAATTCTGGCCGTATTATTCCTTGTCCAACCGTAGCTGCGACTGCAGTTCCAAATATGAATGGGCCGACAAAATTTGCTAAGGCAGCCATACTAACGGCATATAAAGGTCTTAATACGCGAGTGCCTACTACAGTTGCAATTGAGTTAGCTGAATCGTGAAATCCATTTATAAAATCAAAGAATAGCGCGACTATTATTGTCGCAGAGACTAGTACTAAATTCTCTGTCATGGTAGTTGCAATTTTTATTTATGTTATAACTTTAGGTCCTACAATGAATGTACCTTCTCTTCTCTTAGCCATATTTTAGGGCAATATCCTCAGCTATATCTGAAACATCTGCAGTCCTATCTATAGCTCCCTCTAAAGTCTCGTAAATTTCCTTTTGTTTTATAATATTTATTGCATCATGTTCATATTCGAAAAGATCTGCAATAGCAGTTCTATACAGCTTATCTCCTTCATGTTCCAAACAACTAATACGGGCAGTATGTTCAATCAGAGTCTGAGCGTTCTTAAATTTCCTTAGCATTGTGACTATGGTATGGATCTCTTGAGAAGCCAAATGAAGAATCTTGGCCATCTCCAGCATTTTTGACGCTGGCTTTTGAATCTTGTACAGTACAAATCTATCTGCTGTTCCATCGGCATAATCTAATATCTCATCGATCGCGCTCGTCAGTTTAGAGATATCTTCTCGATCGAATGGAGTAACAAATGTTTTGTCAAGAATATCAAATATACTGTGAGCAATTTTGTCCCCGCTGTGCTCAAAATCCTTTATTGCAGACTTGCGTTCGTTTACATTATCATAAGTGGCAATGAGTTCAACTAAAGCTTCAGTTGCGCTAATTAAATTGGAAGTCTGTTTTTCAAGTATATCAATAATTGCTTTATCGTTAGATTTCAGCCATGAAAACCAATGTGCGGTACTATGCATTTGCCTATCTCCAATAAAAGGAACTAAATAAGATTAATATATATTATCTACTTATTGTGCTCCTAACATAGATTATATTATAGCTTACAGGCATAATTTGAACCTCATCTTCAACCTACAGGATTCGTATTTTATCAGATGTATCTGTGTTTAGTGTGTTATACATTTTAGCTTATATTAGAGATAAGGAAATATTTTGTGACTATTCAATCATACGATCGTTAGAGGGAGTCCAGTCCGCTATTTCTGGGTAAATTCGTTATCCCTAAATATAGACTGGATTCTAACGGTCGTTAGTGTTTAGATTTCAACTCTTTACTCAGCTTTATATATTCTGATTATACAACAACCAAGAGTACGAGTACTAAATCCGTCAATGAATCTTCAGAGAACGAGATAATAATCATACCGTTCTTAAAAGAACTCTTCAGGAGAGACAATGAACTTAATCATATCGACAATAGCGACCATAGTCGATGTCCCAATATATTTGTCGAAGATATATGAAAGGCAGTATTAAATGAGTATAGTATAGATGAGGTCAAAAGTGCAATAAGAAGATAATTGATAGAAAATATCGGTAACGACCATTTAGAATTATTGGACAGAGATCTAAACCTCAGACTAGCAGATGTGTGAGACTAGCGTGCTATCATGAATATGGTCCAATATTGCAAGATGTGTAGATATGACAATTTACTTATAAAAAGCCATTTCGATTTTATTCGCTATACTTTGCTTTTGTTATAATCAAGTTGAACATTAACTTTTTTGGAACTCAAACATGAAGTCGACGATGGGAACTGACTTGTCAAGGCTAATTATTTCTGCAATTATAAATTTGTTATCGAAATATTAATTTCGAATCAAGTGCTACCTTCTATGTCCAATAAGGTTTAATACGTAGCCCGCATGGTCAAGGCTAGGTATAATACTTTTTAATCTATGTGTGTTAAATATGTTAATGGACTATAAAAAAATAGATTATAAAAAACTATATGAAGATATTATTGATA
>DATBGR010000316.1:0-4173 GCA_036557905.1 Nitrososphaeraceae archaeon
TACCTCAGGGAGCATCGGAGTGAAGAGTAGAAAGTTGTCCCTACTTACTATGGAGATCCTAATATTCTCGTTGTTATGAAATTCCTTTTGAAGTTTTTTCAGAGCTTCGACGGCTGCAAAACCGCTACCCAAAATTAGTATATGTGTCTCTTTATGAGCAGCACTTTCGATGCTGATCTCGTCCTCAAGAAATTGTTTGTTGAAACTTGCCGCATTAGCAAAGACATTTGGTGGTGTATTTGCATTTCGAGTAGAGCTTAAATTCTGGGATCCTTTACTCATTAAATGTATATGTATATAATCAAAATATAATAGTATTACTCGTTATGTGCACATTTGTTTGCTTCTGATTGCAAATACTTGTAATGTAATTTACATTTTATGAAATTTTTTGTGTCATACATAATTTATAGAATTTGTACAGATGTGAAACCCAGAGTTGAGTGGCTCAACTAACCTTATCACTTGATACCCTCTCTTAAACATACAGGCGAGATCTTGCTCGAGTCCTCTCGAATTTTCAGGAGTCTGGTGGTGGTGTATAACACTGTGCCTAGATTTTGGTTCATGAAACACCAATGTGACTAGTGCAATTTAGCGGGCAAGAAAAGGCGTAAGCACATATCCCATCGAGAATGGCATAATACTATGAAAAATGTATAATATGGAAAAATAAAATTGAGTAGCATGAACAGCGGGTTACGAACTACGTAATTTTAACAACCGTGGAAAATAGGAGATATATCATTTTGCACCCCATATGTACAATAAAAATTCACTTAGATGAAATAATTTGCCATCACGCCGTAAGCATTATCGCTTTGGCGATGATTGTCCTGATTAAGATAAAAATAGGTCACCCATTCAAAATTAGCTGAGATGCGCGCTTTGCGCTTGCAACAGACGCATTAGACAATAATCCTTCCTTGCCTACCCAGTCTCCTACTATGTACAAATTCTCTGCAATTTTTGTATCAGGTCTTCCACCTAATCCGCCGTCTGCAGCAGTAACAAGAGCATTAGATACCACCATGTTGGGCAATGGTCTCTTCTTAACAAGCACCTGTCTCCATCCTGGCTGCAGTAAATCAAGGAATTCTTCTAACTCTGGCTCATCCTCTCTTGGCTTGGGTTCAATTGAAGTACCAAGATATTTTGCGACGGAGATTAATGCCCCACTCTTAGGAGCAAGCTTTGCATATGCAGAATGAATCGAAAAATATAGTGGACGATCTACGCCCAAAGCAAACAATACATCTTTGTCAGGAAGGCTGCTAAGAGCAACATCCAGACATGCCAAATGTATGGGTTTTGCTTCTTTTGCTGCCTTGGACAGTACATCTGGTCTCTCATTATCATCGAAGAGGCTATAGGCATCTTTTGGACCTGCTGCTATTACAACTATCTTTGCTGACACTTCGGTTTTGTCTTCCAACAAAACTTGCCATCCAGAAGAATCAGTTCTTTTCACTCTGATTGCCTTTTTTCCCATGACAATTCTTGCATTTGCTTTTTTGGCTACTGTTAGTAGTCCGTCGACGAGTGTCTGCCAGCCTCCATCTAAATACATAACTCCTGCTCGACTAGCCACATAGATTTGGTGAAGTACCGGTCCTATGCTCTGAATGTCTGGATCGTTTGCATAAGTATTTAGTCTACAAATCGTCTTAATTATTTCAGCATCGTTTATGTCGTGAATATTTTTGTCTAGCCATTCCTGTTCTGTAACACTTTCTAATTGTGAAAAATCAATTTTGGCAGGTGATTTAAAGAACTGACTCCCATCACTCTTCCCAGATAACTAACTACTATAATCACCGCAATTTCATGTTTCTTGCCGCCGCTTATTAAATAACCTTTCAGTGCAGGAATGCCTCCAGTATATGTGATGCCTATCTCCTTTAAAATTGAGTCATTTGCGTCAGTGAGATATAGTGCGTGCGGTCCTTGATCAAAGTAAAAACCGTCTGCTTCTGTAGTCCTTGCACGACCTCCAATTTCTCTTGATGAATATTCAAATAACGTTACTGCCTTTCCAGAACGGGCAAGCAGCGCAGCAGTGGTAAGACCTGCAAGCCCACCTCCAATAACTATGACATCTAAACTATCCACTTCATTTGACATTAGAAAGTAATATAGAGGCATGCTGTTAAGTGTTTCTCACTTCTAGGGTATTGCTGGGATTTTCAGGATATAACAGCATGAATATACTTAGAGATCTCTTCCACAGGTAAGAGCAATAATCTAGTTGACTAGTACTCTATAGAAGCTCAACAATTCATCTTCGCTCTTTGTTTCATAAATATTCTCAAACACATCTGTCACACAGTTATGTCTTGAATAAATATTGTTGTATACAAATTGATGTACTGGCGTTATATATTTGCTATACACCTTAGCACGTCTATTCTACGTAACAATACATGATACTTTTGCGTGCCATACCGCTGAGCAAATGCACGAAGCTACCTGAAAGCCTGAGCATAGTCTTTGGCAAACTGTGTGAAGGATATTGGTCTCCGTCCTAATATTTCTTGAACTTCTGATGATACTCGTGATGAATATCCTTTTCGATAAAGATCAAAAAATTGTAACGTTGCATTAATTATCCAATCATCCCAACCCATAGCTTTCATTCCTGCTCTAGTATCTTCTTCTGAGACATTTACATAACTTATCTTCTTACCTGTCACATTGGAGAGTATCTCAGCCGCTCTAGAATAAGATAGTTCTTCTGGACCAGTGATAGTGTATGCTTTACCGATATATTTACCATCATCTGTAAGTGCTTTCACTGCGGTGGCTGCAATATCACGGACATCAACAAAACTAACTTTTGCATCTTCTGCTGGTAAATAAATAGCATTATTACTCTTTATAGTAGGAGAGTAAAAATTAACAAAATTCTGCATAAAGTCATTTGGACGAAGAAAAGTAAATGCAATTCCAGATTCTTCTATTATTTTTTCTGCTTGGCGATGTAAACGTAAGATGGCGACATCTAGTTCGCTATCAGCCCCCATTACGGATTGCTTTACAATGTGTTTAATTTCATTCTTCTTAGCTTCTTTGACTAGGTTAGCTGTAAGCTCAGCCGTTTTGGGAGAGACTGGAGTAAGTAAGAAGAGTTTATCAGCACCTTTGAAAGCTGTAACAAGAGTCTCCGGTTTATCATAGTCCATTTCCACTAGTTCTACATCCTTTAGTTTATCATTAGAAGTGACACGAGTAGTTGAACGAACTGACGCTCTAACTTTTTGTCCGGTCGATGACAACTGTTTTACAACTTCACTACCAACAGTTCCAGTTGCACCAGTTACCAGAATAGTACCTACCATTAGATATCACTTATCTACAAATCTGTGGATGTAAATGTTGCGCTTACCTACATAGGTGACATTATGACTCTGCAACTACTGAAGATGAATGTGCCAAATTGTCTGAAGGAGAGCTTAGCTTCAGATATGGATTTTGAGTATTGAAGATATCTGAATGCTACTGTAAGCCAGTTTGCTATACTATTGAAAAAGAACTACCCACCATGCAGCTTATTACAAACCTACTAGTTGGTTTAGGGATGGTTGAACTTGCGTTAGTAGACTATTTTGTTATGGGAGAAGCAATTGGAATCGTTGCCACCTTAGTTGTCTCATTTTATTATTCAAGAAAGCAAATGCAAAAACTTTCGATCGATATAGAGACAAAGATCCTTAACGATATGGATGAAAGATTACATGAGCTTACACGAATAGGTGTTGAAAGGCCAGAATTAATAAAGGTCATAAACAATGTCCATCAAGATTTGTCTTCAGATGTACCATACGCCTATCATATATTGTATACTTTAGCACATGCTTATCACATGCGTCAAAGAGGAGTGGTAAGTGATAATGAATGGACAGGATGGCTGCGTTGGATGAGAAATGCTTTTAGACATGGCACTATAAAGGAAATATGGGAAACGAACATTGAAGCAGAGAAGTGGTTTGATCCTGCATTTCAAGACTTTATTACTAAGGAAGTAGATATTGGAAGTAATAAGTAAATGACGCCATGGGCAGGCCCTATTATTGAGCTAGAACCGCACGCCTTCACATGTAAAAAGAAATCGTAAAGTTAGTCTTACCGTCATCTACGTACGTGTAGATCTTACACATATGACGGACTTCGGCT
>DATBGR010000317.1:0-2201 GCA_036557905.1 Nitrososphaeraceae archaeon
TGGCTCGAATTGGCCAGCCGCGTGAGATTGCAACCGCTGCTCTCTTTCTGGCGTCAGATGATTCCAGTTTCGTTACTGGCATAGAGATGTTCGTTGACGGCGGCACAGCACAGATTTAGTTGAAAGCACTAATCACTGGGAGTTCTAGATACGAAATCTTTCAACGTTATTATATCGTTATCATCTTACTGTTATTGGCGCACCAGGATCAAATCTCTACATTGCAAAGGAAATATCTGAAGCCAATACAGACCACATTGATGACACCGATAATAACAATATCAGGGAGAGCAGTTTCAAGGTTGCCGACATATACTATCGACGCATTGTCAACTGATATTTGAATGTGAAATCTGTATTCTATGATATAAATGCACGAATTCTTTCATACACTGTGGCTGTCTTTTCAACAAATGGTGCATGACCTGAATCCGGTAATATCTCAAGCTTGACATTTGAAAATTCATCTAAAAACTCCAAGGAATACTTGTCTAGTGGTATAAGGTTATCACTATCACCCCATAGGATCAAGCAAGGAATATCTTTAATTTTCTCTAAATCCTCTCGCTGAAGTCTAGTTCCAGTGCTATTGTCAAATGCAGATTTGAAAGCATCTTTTGCGAATGGCTCTTTAATTGTATCCATAAATGATGCAATGACTACTGGGTGCAAAAGTGATGGTAGATGATACATTTTCTCAAACACGTCTTTTAAATTCTGATATCTTAGAGGGGCATAACGCTCAATTAAATATCCCATTGCAGCATCACGATATTGATTTAGCAAAGGAGTTGGTCCATTAAGCTTTCCAGAGGAATCTATCAATACGAGCTTTTGTATTAAATCTCTATTTTCAATTGCAACTTGTAATGCAATATACCCACCTAACGAGTGACCAACTATAGCAGTTATCTTTTCATTTTTTAGCCCAATTTTATCAAGAAAGTCAATAATAAATTTACTAAAACCTTTGATCGTATAATCTACATCTTTTGGCTTATCGCTACCACCAAAACCTACCAAATCTAGGTTAATCGTATGAAATTGTGCAGATAATGCATCAGGAATATCTCTCCATCCAAAGGATGAAGCTCCAAGGCCGTGAATAAATAAAATATGTCCTTTATCTTTGTTCTTAGATTCATTATATAATATATTATACCCATTAACATTTACTGTGGTATAGTCGTTTTTTGGTATATTGCATTCATCTAAATCAATTTTATTCATTAGTTACAACTAGTTTGTAAGCGATCCGTATAATGGTTTGTAAGAAGGTTTGTTGATTAATTGATCTTGCTATTTAGATTGGTATTGAGTACAGTTAATACATGACTTATGAAGCATAACTTATTCTTATTATTACTATTGTGAAATTTACGATTCACGCTATATGTTAATACATCTTCTACTGTTATTATTATTACGTGTTCTCTAAGAGCATAGTCATAGTTTGTGCAGAACTGATTACTATGCCCTTGACGGACATGACACATAGTATCCGTGATCATGACAGTTGTTGTGATCACATACTGCATCATCATAACCTCTCTGATACGTTGGACTAGCTATCTTAACTCCGTCTATTGTCACTTGTGCGTTGACCTTCGCCCAACTAACTGATTACAAATGACACTCATAATGTGGAATATATCTGAAGAATCCTAAATGACTACCTACACGCCGGGCGAACCATACTAGAAATACTACTCCAAGTCTGAAAACTACGATACAGTGTTCCTTCAGCAAGGATTGACCATGGTATGGACATTACTTTATACTAGTTTACGCACAGATGTAAACTTGAAATCTCGCAACGTCTTAATTCTCTGTTGCGATATTATTCCGTTAGCAAAAACTAGGATACCACATGTATACGTCTAGTCTTGGTTGGCTTGAGCGTAGTCATGGAATTGCAGAAAAGGCAATGTACGGTCCGTTCCCGCCGATTGATAACGGATAAGTTACTATAGTAAGGTATATTCGACCTCAGCGATATATAGCGGTAAATGAACTTCGGTGGACAATTCGGTCTAGCCGAATTTATGATGACTTGTGAGATCTCCAGCAAGAGTCCTAGCCGCCAATAACCTGTCCATGTTGGTGTAAAGCCTATTCTTAGTTTTATTCTAATTAGTTTGATGCACGATTTTCTATTTTCTAATACAGACTGGACTTGAAGGTCATATGAAAATGGGATA
>DATBGR010000318.1:0-6109 GCA_036557905.1 Nitrososphaeraceae archaeon
GTCTTCTTAATTGTTTATCATGTCAACTCTTTTTGTAACTCTTCCCTTTTTTTGTAAAGTTTTCTACGTATTGAATGAATGTTGAAAATTAGCATATCTCATCATACAATTCAGTATAATTGAAGACACATTGTATTACCACATAAAAGCATTCTGCGGTGGGGATTTTAATACGACGTTTCTCCAGGAAGACACTGCCTCCACAACAATCGAACCACCACTTGTGACGCCTACTGCAGCGAATAGGTATGCTGACCATTAATTTGCGGGTTCATGTCCGTACGTGGGTAAATAACCTTCGATTCTATTCCTTTAACATTATTGTCTTTATAAGATTATATACAAATACTAGCTGTGTTTAAGGTGAATGAGATCATCTAACGATACATATAAGACTAATATTACTACCGGAACCAAAGGGAAGATTGCGATTGTAACTGGCTCGAGTAAAGGAATAGGTAAAGCCGTAGCATTGGCATTTGCAAAGTCAAAGGAATATTCCGGCATAGTGGTAAACGGTAGAAAAATGGAAGAAGTACAGGAAGTAGCTGATCTAGTAAAAAGTACGGGTTGTGATTCGATTGCCATCCAAGCAGATATGTCAAAAGAGAGTGATTGTATTAAATTAATTGAAGGAGCTAACAAGCGCTTTGGCAGGATAGATGTATTAGTAAACAATGCCGGAATTCAACAAGATGTACCTTTTGAAGATACAACCACGGAAGAATGGTACAAGATCATCGGAGTTGACCTTACCGGACCGTTCGTATGCAGTAGGGAGGCTGTAAAACATATGGAAAATCAAGATCCTAAAGGGGGCTGTATTATTAATATATCATCAGTTCATCAAACAATACCAAAGCCGCACTTTATTCCTTATGCCACCTCTAAGGCAGGTGTGGAAATGATGACGAAAACTATGGCACTGGAGTTGGCCAAAGACAATATAAGAGTAAATTTGGTGGCTCCTGGTGCGATACAAACTGATATGAATATTGAGCTTGAAGAGAATAACACAGAGCTGCAAAAAGTTCTAAAGCAGATACCCATAAGGAGGATTGGAAGTCCCGAAGAGGTAGCAAATGTAGTTGAATTCTTGGCCTCAGATAAGGCAAGTTATGTTACTGGTGCATCATTTTTTGTTGATGGTGGTATGACTCTATACCCAAGTTTCGTTATGACTTCAGAGCATGAACCAGAGCGGCATCGCTCTTCTTGTTGAATTTTTGTGAAGAATGCTTTCATGCCGCTACTTAATTGTCATAAAAACTACCCTTGACCTGAGGAGCTGTTCCGGATGTTCTCCTATATTTGGACTGCAATAGTGTTATCGGCACTCTTCGATAATCGAGTTTATGTCCCATCTCACGCTTCCACTAGAGTTTTGTGATATGACGTCCATTCCTTCTTAATCACAGATCCGATACATGAAAGCTTTTATTATATATTCATATTCCAAAATTAATGGAAAAAGAATGCGATGAGTGCTCCGAAAAATTCAATGACAACGTTGAGCTTGCCATTCATCAACGAGAGCAGCACCAAAAGGCATATTGTGGTGTATGCAAAAAGGAATTCAGCAGTCAGGTAGAACTAATTAAGCATGTGAAAGATTCTCATGGAATAATAATGCCATCTAATAATCCTGACTAGACTTTAACATGGCAAGACTAAAGAATATGAATCTAGACCGACTTCTTGAAGATGCGAAAAAAGTACTAGAAGGAAATTGGAATGGAAACTTCACAATTCCGGCTGCTACACTTTACCCACACCAATGGAGTTGGGATGCAGCATTTATAGCGATAGGAGAGTCCTATTTCAATATTGATAGGGCAATAAAGGAATTGGAATTCTTATTTGACGCACAATGGCAAAATGGAATGGTTCCTCATATAGTATTTAACGAAAAAGAGAAAACCTACTTTCCGGCTGCGGACTTTTACGATATAACGAGATCACCCTATGCTCCAAAACATATTGGTACTTCAGGCATGACACAACCACCTGTACACGCTATCTCTTGTTACTACATATATGAAAATGCCGAAGATAAAATGAAGGCAAAAGAATTTCTTAGCAGGATATACCCTAAACTAAAGCATTTTCACAGATTTCTTTTGACCGATCGGGATCCCGAGAAGTCTGGTTTGGTAACAATATTTCATCCGTGGGAATCAGGACTTGACGATTCCCCTGTATGGGACGAAGCATTATCAAAAATAAGAATTCAACATACGCTAAAATTTGAGAGATTAGACGTCATTGCCGTTGGGGGCGCAAAAGAGACGATTCCGAGTGATGACATGTACAACAAATTCATATACATGATAGAATTAATGAAACAATACAACTACGATCAACAAAAGATGTATGAGAGTTTCCCCTTCAAGATAAAGGCCTTGGTATTTAGCAGCATTCTTCACGTGGCAAATAAATACATGATTAAAATTGCGGACATACTTGAAGAGGATACGCAAGAGATAAAAGAATGGAAATCAAGGACAGAAACAAATTTCTATAAGTATTTTCATCCGGATATTAGTCAAAATTTGGGCAACATCGAAGAACTACTATTTTATAATTATGATCTAGTAAGTCACGATTGGATAAGAAAGCGAACGATATCATCTATTGTACCAATCTACACTGGGTTGATACCTAAGGACCAAATTGATCTATTTGTGAAGTGGATAACGCATGCTCCCTGGTGTGAAGAAGGAAAATGTCACACACCGGCTCTGCCTAGCACTGAGCTAGATGAACCATATTTTAAGCATTTAACGTATTGGAGAGGTCCTGTCTGGGTCAATGTGAATTGGCTGATATGGTTGGATCTCTTAAAATACGGCTACAATGATATTGCAGAACGCATAAGACAAGGAATATTCGAACTGGCTGCGAATCATGGATTTAGAGAATATTATGATCCTTTTACAGGAAGAGGTTTAGGTGGAAAATCATTTTCATGGACTGCGGCGCTAGTTATAGATATGATAAAAGATAGAGGTATAGGAGTTCCTCCTGATTAGATCCAATTTCACGTATTATCTTTCAATTTGCGCTTCTCGAAGATATGTTGTTAATGTGACTGTATTGAGACGGATTTTACATTATCATTACTTACAAACAAAATCATAAAATAGAAAATGTTATTACCAGTAGGTGCACCGTCAACCCTGTCCTCGCATATAGAAGGTTTCGTTGTTTAGTTGTTTAGTTATTTAGCTTAGTAGTGTTAGAACATTTGCATTCAATTTTTGGGAAATGATTGCATTCTTGGCAAGCTCTGCGGCCCTCTTATACCTTGGAGTAAGTATGAATCTAATAGATATTGTTCAACATTTTCCTATAATTGCTTTATCACTAATTGCGGTATTTGGTGCTAGAGCCGCGATCATCTATCCTCTATTTGCAGCTTCAACTAGATTCACAAGAGAAAATATACTGGAAGACTGTCTTTTGTTGTTTTAGTTTGAATGTCGCGACACCACTACAGTTACAAAAATTACTGCCAACACAGAACTTATACCATGCAGAAGGGCTTAAATTTCAGCGACAATCTGTTATACACATTCAGAGGTTTCAGGTTTGTCTAGAGGAATTACAACATCGCTCGTAAGTTTACTAGTCCTTATCTCTATAACATCAGTATTCACATTATATATTCTTCAACAAAACATTACCAGTAAGAGTGCTAGTGCTAACAATAGCACTGTTTTAGGTGTTACTACATTTCCTACCAGACTAGCAATCATAAATTTTGATGATGGATATAAAAGTCAGTTCACTAATGCAAAACCAATACTAGATATCTACGGGTTTAAGGCAACTTTCTTTATTGTCTGTAACTTTGTAGGAAAATCGGCAAAGCAAATGAATTCTAGATCTATTGTTAACTTTGCCGGCAAGGGAGTCGAACAAATGACATGGAATGATATAACCACACTATACAAGCAAGGATACCAAATAGGAGCTCATACCATGGACCATCTACGGAATATGACAAATATGCCTAGCAGTAAGTTAAATTACGAGATAGGACAGTCGAAACAATGTATTCTTGATCATGGAATACCGGTAACTACATTTGCGTATCCATTTGACAATGGTAAAGATAACGCAACTATCGTCAACATAGTATCACAATACTTTAGTTATGCTAGATCAGGAAACTATCCACTTATGTTTCTTCATTGTGATCATTTTAGAGAATATACTCATCAACATGACTGTAGAACGTATCTACCAAATGGCATGATTACTTTTGCAAACAGGTATTCCATCATAGGTTGGAGCCATGACCATGATAGGATAGCCTATTTTTATAATGATAAACAAATGCTTAATAGATTTATTCAAGTTGTCAGTGGTCAAGAGAAATATAATAACATACCAGGACAACCCGCAGATGCCATTCCAATAATAGTATACCACAGAATAGATAATAGCAGAGCTCCATATAGTACTATGGTATCTCTATTTATTGAAGAAATGAAATATCTCCATAATAATGGGTACAAGGTTATCAACATGGCTAATCTCGCATACAACAATCGTACAAATTCATTCTTGCTAAGGAATAGTTAGCAATACAGGATTACGTTTCGAATTAGGACATCAACTAAACTGAAGGCCAGCACACTCAAGCAAATTTTAGTTGAAATGTAAACCGCATGTAATAGCCAACGGTACAATAATCAGGATTAATGCCGCAATGATACTTAACTTTTCAGTTATAGCAATTATTGCAAAAATAAATACTAGGATCAAATTAAACGTAGTAAATAGGATTCCGAACAATTGTCTAAAATTTATTTGTGTCATATGTATCGTAAAGTCAGGTCCTCTCATATAGGAAGTAACCTCCGAAGGCTTCCACAATTCTCTGCTTCTATTTTTCATATTACGTAATTTTGCAATTAACCTCCCCATATTGCCTCCGCATATCTTTCTCGACGGGTCTTACCTTCTTTTCCGGATTAGGCAGCTATCTTAAATCCGTCACCTGGCCAGACTCTCTTATTACAATTCATATAATTGAGAAGGAATCGCCATACTATTGAGAAATTCAAAGACGTTAGTATTTATCGAGGTCAGTCTTTCTTTACTATTGTTATTATCAGTTGTGACCGCTAATATTGGTCATGCACAACCCTCTAACGGAACACAACTTTGGACAGATCCAGAAAATGATGTAAAAATCCTGTTTATCTATTCACCAAGGAATCCCACTATCTAACATATTGTTATAGTTCCATATAGCCGTTACCAAGAACGATATCAAAAATGGAGGGGAAAATTAATTAAAAGTCTACGTGATGATGCTGACCTTTCTCGACGATTTTACAGACCTTGCTATCCTGTGATTGGTGTCAAACAGTTTTTCGTACTACACTGATATGAGATAAGTTTGGGCAGCTCTATAGTTAACATAGAGAATGGCTCATGATGTGCGACAATGACCAATTAGCAGTGCTGGATCCGCATTAGTGTGTAAAGTATAGCATAGACAACAGTCTAGTATTCCCTTACCGTGCCATCGGCGACGACGGCACAATAGACAATTGTGTAGTGCTTAGAGCTTTCCCGTTTCCAGCGTCCACTAATACTCTATGAATGCCACCTGACTGAACCAAAGCTATGTATACTACGAATCCATGCACTACTCCAATTCTCACAGATACGGCATGCGAATTAGGACCCACAGTTTTCTCTGCAATGGTTGAAGCGTTAGCTAAACTGAGATGTACTGCTGATCCTGCCTTTCTGATCAACATATTTTGGAAGGAAAGGGAGCCCGTAATATTTGATCCAGCATCTGTCGTATTAGCTATGCCTTGGCTACTATTACCTCCAGTCATACCGCTTATGGCGTATACTGGTGTATCCTGTATAGATACGCTAGTCACAGCCAATACTCCGACGATAAAGATTAATGCTATAATTCTTGTCAAGACACTACTGCTGCTGCTTGTTCTAATCATAGGTACCTTCAGCAGAGCATTAAGATCATAAAAATGATGCGGTACATTCGACCGGTAGAAATAGCAATCCGTTGTATCAGAGATTAATTGGTCAGGTGGTTAGGAACCGTTTTGTGGGCCAT
>DATBGR010000319.1:0-5748 GCA_036557905.1 Nitrososphaeraceae archaeon
TTGTCTAGCAGCTAATTTTAGCTACCTACCATTATGAATTTTGAGATCATAAATATACTATCCAATGGAGGTTAGCCTCTCTGCCAGAAGCATCCTACCTTCAAGAATATTTCATAGTTTGTTTTGGTTGATTGAATAAATGAGATTATATACCACTTTGCAATATATCTAAAGTGCAAATAGGTCATGACGCCTTCACCTTCGTCATCGGTAATAAAGAAGACTGGAATACAGAATAGGAGGAAGGTCTCTGAAGGAACCCCAGGGAAATACGACTCGATACTCGACGAATTACAGAAGATAGGGGATTACGAGGATAATAGAATGGACTTTTCTAGATACAATACGCTGGAAGAACATATGCAGCTTTTGGATGAAAATAACTGCTATAGAAATAGATCAAAGATTAATCATAAACTTGCACCAAATGTATAAAATTCTGTAGTAATTTTCAGTTCTATTCTGAAGCCATATATTAAGTTCAGATTCCTCTACACGGTTGAAATTGTGAATAAAGACTCTAAATGATATGCACTTGTTTTCAACAGCAAGCAGTTAATCTAATCCAGCCTTCTCTGGTGAATTATATATTTACCCAGTATATTGCCCATAGTAAGAATTAGCTAGTCCACAAAAGTAGCTCCTTAACACCATAATATCGGATTTCTGCCAAGGCATACTAGACAAAAACAGCTTGTTCAGAGCAATTTATAGAGTGATTGACTGTATCAAGACAATCACATCACTTACTAAATGAACCTTATCAGATCCCTTATCTTGTTTGATGTGTGATGTGGTCTACAATCGTCGTCTTTTTGCTTCAGCAATTGCTGCTTCATAAAGTCTACTTGACATCGTTTTGATAGCCTCGAAGATTTCTTCTTTTGAATCACATAGGTCGAATACGTTTCCAATCAGAGTAGGTACCACAGTATCTATGTATGTATCAATCTCCTCTCTCATCAATTCCCTTACTAACTAGTCTTATTTTTGCCTACAAGATATATTCAAATTCAAATGTATCAATATTGACAAATAAAGAGAAAAGCTCTTAATATATATCCACTTACGGTTACTATTCTCTACTTTTGACTAAAAATCTACTTGTTGTAGTATGTCCTTGCTTAGCAATTGGCAAGCTAAATGCAAAAAGTGCACCATTGCATTCCACGTTGTTAACGGCCCATATTTTGCCACCGTGAGCTTCCACAATACTTTTTGAAATGAATAGCCCAAGACCAGTACCTCTATCTGATTTAGTAGTAAATTTTGTGAAAAGCCTGGGCATTATCTCAGGATCTATCCCGCTTCCGGTATCCTTTATACTTATTATAGCAAAGCCATCAGCATTTTTTTCGGTTGTAGTGGTTATTTTGCCTTCGTTTGTGAAGTTAATCGCATTATTAATCAAATTCGTTACCACTTGGTGGATTCTTGATTTATCTCCTTCAATTATTATTTCTTGTTCTGCAAATAGAAAATCCAGCGATACATTATTCTTTTTAATTGTTGTAATTTGACTTTTCGAATCCGACACAACATCGACGATAATATCGGTTAGATTGAACCGTTCAATATTTAGCCGCATTTGTTGCAGGCTTTCAATCTTACTGGCATCCAAAATATCGTTTGTAAGCCTTCTAAGTCTTCTCGCGTTTCTGATTGTAATTTCCAACATATCCAGTAGATCAGGATCATTTATTTTAGATCGGAGTACTTCGGATAAGCTCAATATTGGTTGTATTGGAGTACGTAGCTCATGAGCTGCCATATTAATAAATTGAGTTTGTAATGTTCTGTCTTTTTTAGCTGGTCATTTATCAGATGTTCATTCCAAAGCATTTCAAAAACTGATTTAAATGACTCGACGCTGCGTTTACTGTTAGAATAAAGAGTAAATCCTATTGCATCTATAAATTCCGTAGCTTCAGCTTTTTTCAATTCAGCTCTAATAAACCTTTTGCCGTCTACTATCAGAAAACCAGCCGAAGAACTGTGCCCATTTAAAATTTTTATATCAGGTGCATTTTTGGATATCTTCTTTATGATGTTTGAATTCTCTCCAGTAAGTGGACAGATAATCTTTATGTTTGCTCCATTTTGTGATGCTGTTATAAGATGATCGACAACACCCAAGTTATCCACTCTTATCATTGCTCTGTCGTTGGGAAGAAGGAATAGGGCTTCCTGATTAACTGACTTTGCCAGATCTACAAGAATATGAGCCGCCTTTTGATTATCAGAAATAACTTCAAATATTTCTGGTTCTAGACCTTCTTCAATTGTCCTTATTCTATCGATAGCTTCTGATCCATTTTTCCACAATTCATTAAAAATGGAAACAAAGTGGCTTACGTAAGAATATTCATTACTAACTAAAAGACTTCTGATTTTTTCCCCCCCTTCGGCCTTTTCTATATTAGCAATAAGCTCTTTGTCAGAAACAGCAAAGTCTATTGGAGGCATATTCTTAGCATGTCTTACGTGAATTCCAATGTCTACAAACTTACGTACTAGATTAGCATTATCACTATCAGCTATCGACGTAACTATTCTAATTCCCTTATGTTCACCATTTTTATACTTCTCCACTACTTTTTTATACAGATCAAAGTAGTTATTATAAGCCAGTCGTAGTCCACCAAACCCAGAGCAAACCAAGAATTCATAAGATCTATTCAGAATTTCTTTTCCCTTAGTAATTATTTCGTCTAAATTCTTCAATATTTTGATTTCTTTTAGTACTGTACCCAAGTATTGTTTCATTTCATTTTCGGTTAGTGAAGATTCTACTCCGCTCTGCTGTACTATAGCTACTTCTTTTTTTCTTGCTGCGTTTAGTACCCTTTTTTCTATTTCCTGTTCCACGTTAGGTGTACCAAGAACATCTAATAGTTTGGAGACCTCTAAGGCAGAACCTCTAATCGATTGCCTTAACGATTTATCATGAGAAATTGAGATTGCCAAGGCATAAAAGCCAATGACAAATAGGTATGATGACAATAGAACTATCGAGTGTGCTGCTACACCATAAGTCTGTTGTAATGCAGAAATACTAAGTGCTATGCGCACCATTATTATACCTATTGCAGAGATAGCTAGGTAGTCCTTGACTTGTAACGCAGCTATATTTCTAGCTGCGACATAAAATGCAACAGCAAATAAGAGGCTTGCGCCTATTGTCCCTGATCTGTAAATAACTCGATAATAGTATTTGTACGGCGTGTCTGCGGGTGTTGATATTATTAAATTACTCCCTATCAGATATAATATCAAAGGAACCGCTAGAATTGCCCAAAACTTTAGAGGGAACTTTTTGTCAACTCCTTTAATTGATTTATAATACTGGCGTAATAGAATTGCAACTGCTAACCACATAAAGATATAGGGAAGCAGCTGTAGCTGGTCTAAGTTGTTTTTAAATGAGTTAGTAGACGTTGGTGAAATCCATATGAGAGTATTGTAAGGATTTGTTACTTTATATTGAATTTCACCTTGGTATTTTTTTAGATTCTTGTATATGAATGAAGACTGAGAGGCAACACCTGCAGGCGTTTTTTCTTCAACTAGATGTACTATAATTAGTTTAGTGTACGCGTCTTCTGTTATTGCGATAGCTATTGTGGCTGCTGCTAAACCATAAAATAATACCATCAGATTTCTCCTGTTTGTTCTATACCATGCGAAAAATTTGAAGCTCATAATACCCAAAACTACGCATGCTGCTATTGCACTAATCACATAAACTGAAGTTGTCAGAAATACAGAGCTAGTGCAGAATTCGAAATATCCTGTGCAACTTGTACTATTGTTATATATGCTATATGCTAACAAACCTAAGGAGTAAAAACTGAACTATAGTAACGCCCCAATACATCAAATTCATAGATCGTGATTTGCTTCTGAGATCTACTGTTAGTCTTCTGGTATATTCTAAAAGAATCCAAGAAGCAACTCCATACCCGATTATCACTATCAGCATAAAGAGTACAGTTTGATAAGTGCCAGTAGGATACAAAATTTGGCGTGTTGATAACAAATCTATGATAAGTAGTACGGTTAATATTATCGCAGAAATGAGAGCTGCTTTCCGATTGTTAGGAACACACGTCAAGAACTTTAGATTTTTCAAAGTTCACTTACACTATAGCAAACAATAACAATAATTTCATGAAGGTGTGCTATCTGTGCTTATTCGTCCAATGAAAGATAATTCTATCTCAGGAAGCACTTCAGCAATTAGTACAATCGCAGCAAGACCAAAACTATTGGATAGACTTACATATGTAGTCCTAATAACATTTAACGGTAACACTCTACTATAATAAATTGACAATATTATAAAAATATTCTGTTGCCAAATTCATCAATATTATCCAATGAAGGACATTGAGAAAATAAAACTGACCGAAGAACTATGCCACAAGTATTGTCTTCAAAATAACCTTGTAAGAAAGATATTTGGTAAATGTTATATTACTGCTCTCTCTAATCTGGACGCTTTTTTCCAATTTAGCACTACATCATTCATCTTGTAGTAATAAAAGTTTACTGATTCTGCAACTAACTATGGCCCTTGACATTGGCCAGTTGAAATTACAGCTACCTGGACCGTTAACATCAACGCACTCAGCATCTTTGATTGCTTTGTACTGAGCCAAATATTGAGCATCAGCATGGCTTCGACGACGATATCCATAAAGCTAAAAAACCCTAAATAGTTTGTTGCTATCAACTAGCTATGCTTACCTATAAAAAAAAGTTACGATGTTCTTAGTCATATCTTTGTTAGTTATTGTATTAATGCTTAGTTCTACATCTTATGTATTGGCAAGGCAAAAAAAACAACATCGTATACTTGCAGGTTTGGTGGTCCTGGAGGGGTTCAATGCTGTGAAGACGTTCCAGCTAAGGGCTATAGGGGCGTAACTATAACTTACTGTACTATTTGTGACAATACGTCTTCACCGAGCAACTGTTCGGATCGATATTGCATTTGTAATTGTAATTATGCTAATGCGCTTCCTCCTTCTTCCTCCTCCCCTACCTGCACTTTCAAATTCCCTACCCCCATCATCACAACAACAGCAGCAAACAATAACAACAGCGTGTCCTGATGGCTCAGCATCAAATGCTAATGGCAATTGTTCATCCAATACTAGCACAACTTCAAACCAACAAGTAGCTCCATCCCAAAGCTCGGGATTGCCTACATCGGGTAGTAATAATAATAATGATAATAATAATAATGATAATAATCCTCAGCCAGGACATACTCATCATAAAGGAAACGACCTGGGACAAGAATCAACGACTGAAACACAAAATAGCACAACCTGATGAAGAATCAGTACAGCCTCCATCCTAGTCAATGTGACCTACTAGTTTACAGGTTGTTTTATGACTTCATAAGTTAACAGAACAGAACAAAAAATAGCATGTCTACATTCTTGAAATAAGAAACATTAGTGTCATATTTTAGTCAATTGCATTTATGATGGGAAACATTCCCTTGTATATGGGCGAAATTAATTCCGGATTTACAGAATACACAGTTCTGACGCAAGATTAGGTTTATGAATGTCTGAAGCAGCTGAGCGTTTTGGAAGTCTGGTAGGGCACTTTGGAGATGATCCTATATGCAGGACTACAGAATTCCTGCATTTAACATGGTGATCATCGACAATAACAGAATCCGACCTAGAATTTATTTAGTTATCTAGTAGATGCCATAAAAAGATTCTAAAG
>DATBGR010000320.1:0-4628 GCA_036557905.1 Nitrososphaeraceae archaeon
TCATCTGACAGATTGACACTTGTACTATTCATTCCCAATACATTTAGAATCTTTTTTGTCACAAGTTCTTCATAAGAAGACATATTTGATTTCGAAACTAGAATATTACCAAGCAAAGCCACACCAAAGTTAGAATATTCATACTTCGAGCCTGGCTCTCTTGAAAGTTTCGTATTAGAAAGCCCTTGATAAAATTGGTCAAATGTATAGTTTTTGGAACAGTCCGACAAATTACGTGTCCATTTAACTTTTTCATCAGGGGTATGTACATTGGCTTCTGAATTTGCGAAATCTGGACAATAATTTGGAGGAACTTCTGGTAATCCAGATCTATGGGTAGCCAAGTCCTCAATGGTAATCTTGTGTCCATTATATTGAGGCACCTTAACGTTAGATGGAAGATACTTGTCAACTGGATCATCTAGTTTTATCAGACCCTTTTGTACCGCGTCTGCTAAGAGAATTGTAGTAAATACCTTAGTGATAGATCCAATAGCAAAAATTGTATTTTCGTTTACATTAGAATTGTTTGCTTTAGAGAATTTACCAAGGCTATAGAACTGAGTTCCGTTCGGATCAATAATACCAATAACTAGTGCGGCGTGAGTTTTATTAGTATCTACAATAGCATTTATGCCATTCTTTATCTCATCAGTTAACCTGAATGGCTGGGGAGATTCAGAACCGTAAATAGGGGTTATTGTTAGAGTCGCTACGATCGTTCCAATAAGAGCAGCAGTTACTATTAATCTGGAAATCATCTCTCTATCTACTGGTAACAAAGCATCGTCTCTTAAAGAGTTTTAGGAGGAATCGCGACTGATAAAGTTCATTTATTATTCAGTGACCTCAGGTTAAACTGTTATTATCAAGGATTGCACTTTGGAAGCTCGTATTTGCATAACGAGAGCCTCAAAGAATCCAACAGATCCTGTTATAACGACTGTTGCTTGTCCAGTTTCCAATCATCTGACACCATTGCCGATCTTAGAGATACGATCAAATTCTGTAGTGATGGATGTATTTTGATCAACCTTTTTGACATCAGCGTATACGTCCACTGGAGCATCTCTCGATGTCTCTTCTGAAAGCTGATAGGTATGATCTGCCAACTGTTGCTACTTCGGAGCCCTATGGCCCTTGGGCCTCTAGATGAACTTTCCTAATAGGAGGTCTGTGACTTGACACGAACCCTATACATGCTGCGAAGTATTTAAAGGGAGTGACCTTAGACAAAAGAAGTTGTCTATTAGTAAATCATCATAAATCCAGCATTGATGTAGATTGAATAACAAAGTATATGAGTACAGTGGCTAACGTAGGTGTATATCGCTGATGTTGATAGAGTTAAACCAGATATCGGTGATCCTTGTGACTAATTTGTCAAGGTTAACGTTATTTTCGTTTGCTGTATCAAAAATGACTTGTCCAATTATCTTTGAGCCTGAATATCGAATCAGATTTAGTCCACATCCTTAACCCCATATTCAGTAGTCATTATTTTTACGTCCCTACGTAGATTTAGGATACTAGGTGGAGATAGGATAGGATGAAAGGACGGTGGAGATGGGACTCATAGTAAACTACTCCTTCCTCCCATATTCATCGCACGATGAATTTCTTCAACATCATCCTATACTAGAGGAACTTGTATTTGCTGCTAACTTCGCTGTAGGAGTGGAAATATAGTGTGATAGACCAGAATGAGCTGCAAGCCACGCATAGAGATCTGCTAAAACATAAGGTTCAAATGGTCCATTTCCAGTGGACCATTGAGACGAAGGGCAGAAACAGTGCCCCAGATTAGGATATGTTATCAACGTATGGTCAGGATGATTTACTTCGGTCAGTCTTTGTTGCAAGAGAAACGCTTGTTGAACTGGCACTTGAGAATCGTTTTCTCCATTAAGCACCAGGATACCTGTAGATTTAGAGACATTACCAATAATGCTCAAGTTAGGTATTAACATTTGATAAGATCTGACCAACACAGGACACATCGCAGTATTGTTGCATTTAGACAAATTTAATGCTGTCAGATTTTTATAAGATTTCATTAGCGCGGGTTTAAGTTGTTTGTTAATACTCACATAACCACTAGTACCAAATTCCTTGGTTAGAGCGGAAAGTATCACCTTTGTATCATTAGTAGCAGCAGCATGTATTGGGACAACGAATTTGAACGGCAGAGGAACCTTTGCCATTTGTTGTATTAATACAAATCCAGTATGATTTTTATCCAATACTTGTATAGCGTACCGTAAAGGCAGGTCTAATCCTTGGTTGTATAATATAACATTTCCCATGTTCTGAGCTATTGTACCCATAAGGACAATGTTCTTCACACTTGTTGAATTATCAATTGCTACTCTTGGTGCAATAACACTGCCTTCACTATAACCAACTATGCTCACCCTTTTAGGATCTACTTCAGGTTGTTGAATAAGAACATTCAAGGCTTTCTCTGCATCATGTATTAGATCATTGACTGTAGCGTTTCCCCAAATATTTGTGTCAATGATAGGTTGGGTATTTATACCATTTGTACCTCTTTTATCAAATACAAGTGTTGCAAAGCCTCTTTCTGATAGATATGACCAATCTGCCTGTCTGCCACCTGCACCAGATCCCGGGAGTAGTAAGACTCCAGGAAATGGTCCCTTTCCAATAGCAGGATAAGTTAGTGTAGCATTAGTCTTTAATCCGTTACCAAGATCAATTGTTAGATTTCTATTCTTCACCATCTCTAGATAAGGTTGAGCGTACACATCGGTAACCTTATGATGATCTAAAGTAGAATCACTGAGACTTGAAACCGACATAGCAAACAAAAATACTACTGCAATGATTGTTATTGATACATACAAGACATCACAATTTTTCCTGAGGTAATCCAGATTCGGTAAAGCCACAGTCATGAATAACTGGGTCTTCGTAATATAGTTAATACTATAGTTGGCTGACTTTCTGGAAAGAACCCACTTTAAAGTGAGCCCAATGGGAGTAGATTCCCATAGGTAAAAGAGTTCATCATCTGTATGAGAGATAACTGGTTTGCTGATAAAAATGTTTCACTCTATAGAATCATGTCGTAGCTAGATCCTAGAATCAATTGATGCTTCATTCAATGGCTGGTCAATTGTTTGGGCTAGTAGTCGATAGAAATGTATCTAATATTTTACCAATTTCAGCCGGATATTGATCCATTACATTATGACCGGCTGCTGGGATTTGTACAAGCCATGCTCCTGGGATTTTTCCCGCAATGATTATAGAATTAGCAGGTCCGGGTATAGCAAGATCTTCGGTTCCAGTTAATACCAAAGTAGGTTGGGTTAATTTTGTAAGCTGACTGCATACACCACTCCAGTTGGTTGACTTCCAGTTTTGTACTGCATTAGTCTGTTGCATATAAGTATTAGGAGTCATATCAGAAGGTATCAAATCTTTGGGGTTTGTTGGAATGGTTTTAAGGAAATCAGGATGCAGTTTGATCCATGTCGGTCCGACTCCCCAAGATATAGCTGTTTTCATTTCCTGTGGTTCTATTGGAGTGTTATTTACAATACTACTTGTGATCTTTTCAGCCAGTTTTAAATTTTCAGGGCTTTGAGGTATACTTTCTTTTCCACCACATGTTGAACCAATCAGTAGAAGTCTGTTGACATTCTCTGGATGAGTAACAGTAAGCTGCTGAGCTATAAATGAACCCATAGAAAAACCAAGAACGTTTGCTTTTTGAATCTTCAAAGCGTCTAACAAACCAACAGTGTCATTTGCAAATTGCTGAATTGAGGATTGTTTTGTACCAATTGTTGTATTTCCAACTCCACGATTATTAAATATTATTACAGTATGATTTGAAGCAAGTTCTTTTAAAATAGATGGTTCCCAGCTATCCATAGACCCACCAAGACCCTGAATAAGTATAATTGGGTCACCTTTGCCAAACATCTTGTACGCAACATCAATATCACCTACATGGACTTTTTTTAATGGGATATTTTGTATATCCAGTGAATTCGCATTTAATCCCTCTGTCTTTATTGTCGTTTGATTCGTTTGATTCTGTTGAGCCCGACCCTGTACTGGAGCTATGACAAACAATACTAATGTCATGGCTGCCAGTGAAACTGATAACAAAACAACAACAACAACTGCAAGTAAACTAGTCAATAACTCTAATTCTCAGACTTCTTTAAAAATAAATCGTTGACATAGATTAGATGGTGCTAAATAGACACACGACAAGATTAGAGGTAAGGAGTCCATCTTCCAAACCAAAAATCCTAGAACTTTTTGCAGCATCTAGCGTCTTTCCTTGTTTGAATCTTTGAGTCAATTAATGTGTTAGAGGGCAGAGTCCGAATTTGAAGTAATTACACATTAAACCTAAAAGGGAAGATGTTAGTTCTATATAATGCATATATTTGGTTAGCATTGAAGTAGATGATGGAAAAATAGAATCAACCACAAAACTCGAGGCTGATTTGACTATACCTTCTAACAATAATGGTAACTACTCAAAGGGTATAGTTTTATTTGCTCATGGGAGCGGAAGCAGTAGGCATAGTCCTCGAAATAAGTATGTAGCTGAAGTATTGCAAAAAGATGGACTTGCTACTTTG
>DATBGR010000321.1:0-9705 GCA_036557905.1 Nitrososphaeraceae archaeon
TAGGTAATTCTAGGAATAATGCCACCCTGTCCTGGTGCACTCTTGGGAACAGAGTTAATAATAAATTCAGTAATGTGTCTATCGACTAGGGACGCTGCGTTGGACGAAGTCAGTGGTGACACACTAGTAATAACAAAACCAATTTTTCTACCCATTAAGTTTAATGGAATAATATCTCCTTTAGCTAAAATACGTCCTTCTAGTAATTCTGGTAAATGTTCCTCCAGTCCTACAATATTTAGCTCTTCGGTAGGATACAGGACTATTTGTTCTGCTTTTGTTACGTTACTAACCTTTCGTATGGCCACATTATCGTCAATTCCTGAAGCTAGATTATTTCGAGTATAGCCGTCGATTCTAATTAATCCCCTGCCGTAATCAACTTGCTGGCCTGACCAGAGTAAAGCGAATGTTTTCTTTTTTCCAGCTATTTCAATCACATCTCCAGTTGATAATGACAATTGCTCCATTATCTTTGGATCAATTAATGCTATGCCTCTACCAACAAACTTTGGATCAGTCTCGGCAATCCGAAGTATTGATTTATTACTATTATTGGAAGTATCACCTTTTACCATATATTCTCATTTCACCTCGTCTACAATTTTTCAAATAAAAATAAAATTGGAAATAAGTAAGTTATTCTACTTTTACCTCTGTAGCCTGCGACTCTGGTGCTTTTTTCAGCTTGATTTTTAGTTCCAGTATTCCATTAGAGTAGACTGCCTTTGCAGATTTATTATCTAGTTCACTATTTGTTGGTATGTCTGAGTGATATTTTTTATCACCCTTTTCAGCATGTATAGAGACATAATTTTCGTGAATGTTCACCTTAACATCTTCTTTTGTTACTCCTGGCATCTCTGCTGTAATTACAAGTGTGTTATTTTTCTCGTCTGTGGATGTGTCTACCAATGGCTCTCTGGCGCCTGTTTTTTCTATTAGTCCCTTTGCTGCTGGCCTAACATTTCCAAACTCTCTTACTCTTGGTTTTCCGTCTGGACCTACCGTAACCTGATAGCCATAATAATATGGCATGGTGCCTATTTCAGAAGGAAATCCTTCTCTCACGGTCTTGAACAGCCGACCGACCATGTCTTCAGCTTCGGCAAATTCCCTATCTACATCCTCAAAGATTCTTGAACTAAACCTCCACGGATCTCTCCACATTTTGTGTTTCCACCTATCAGTCTGTAATATATATAACATTATATATTTTTTTCGCCGATAGGAGACACATTTAATACTCTGAGATATTAATATTACATATTATCCAATGTCTTTTTTTGACAAGTCAATTTCAGTAACAGAAATAATTCGAGAAATATTATCTTCTAATGCATTATACTATTCCTCAGTTCAATCAGGAATCGCTAATTATGCTGCATTAGCCAAAAAAATAAAGCCAGAGATCGAGAAACGTACAGAGTGCGATGTCAATATCGGTACAATCGTCGCAGGGTTGAAGAGGATTGCGAATACTTTAATGGATCAGGAAAGGGAGCGCAATTGTTTAGACCCCCCATATTTTGATCAGACTGGTAATAATCTTAATACCACAACTCATAATACAAAATCTTCAATAAAAATATCATTAATCGGAAATATTGTTGATGTTGACGTGAAGGACGAAATTGAATATGATCAAATATCAAACGTATTGATAGATATCTTTGGCAGAGAAACTAAATATAGTCTATTTCAGACCGATAAGCGATTGAGGCTAATTATAGAAAATGAAGAAATTTCTAACACTCATGAATCAATCAAGTACCTGAAAAGAATAGAAAAAGGCTTGTCAAAAATCACAATTACTATTCCATCAAACAATGAATTTAGTACTACAAATCATCAAGAGACTGATCACCAGAAAAATGCTTACGGCACATTATCATCAATAGTTCACATTCTCTACAATCACCAACTTCCCCTACATGATGCATTTTTAACACCAAACAAAATCGTGTTAATTCTGAGTGACAAGGATGCGGCAAAGACTTTTGAGATATTAAGAACAAAAATGTCTGGTTAGTGTACTGACTTTTAATGTGTTAGATGATATAGTATATTAAGTATTATAAATTTCAAGTATTTTCACTGCTGTGAGTTAGTGAAACCAATTACCACTTTATAATCGTGCCAAGTAATCGGATTCTCAGTTCTGAATTCTACTGTGATCGTCTAGTTTAGCATTAGGAGTTGGTTGTCTTAGCAGAATTAGATTAGTAATACAGAAGATTCGTGAGTTTGGAACATGCACGAATTTTGCAACTTTGCTCATCTTCTGTATTGTACATATGAATCAACCTAACTCCGTTTTCATATTGTTCTTACCTAAGGGTTCATTATGTAAGTAGGAGAACGGGAATTATGCGTCACTAGTTTTCACGTAAGCCTCGCTATAGAAAAGTCTTAACGTGGATGCGCATACTACCGAATCCAGATGAAGACCTGATATTTCCAAGACGAAAAACTTTGTTATTACCAGTATATCTCAACATTATGTCAAATTGGATTCACAGTCTTTTCGGCCAAATCAAACTTGCCACTTTATTTGAGCCTATCTCGTACACTTTGCAAGGAGGAATAATGATGTACGATATGGAAAAAGAGATTATGTTCGAATATGGATACGCGCTACTGATACTAAATAATATCAGCGAAAATTTCTATCTAAATCCGTCCTGCATTTATCATCAAATTTGTAAAATACTGTGGAGCAACAAAAATAGGAGATATTAAGATAGTGAATTAGAAGTATTTGGATAGTATCTCATCAAGGTCTTGCGTAAAGCCTTCGTAAAGCTTTTCATTTTCCTTTTGCTCTAGGCTTATCTTACCTATTTTTTCAATTTTAGATAAAGCGCGATCAAATTCTGCTAAACCTATAACTGATTTTGCTAGTCTATTTGCTAAAAAAAATACTGAAGACATAATATAATTAACTTTGTCAGTTTCAAGCTCAATACTCTTGGAATAGGGAAATATAGAGTCAAGGTGTTCTCGTAATTGTTTTGTTGACTCATTTAGACATTCTGTATCTCCTTTACATTCTGCTGCCTTTTTACTCCATTCAGCTATGCATTTGCTTACATCCTCAGAAAAATTAGTCAAACTATCTCGGCAAAAGTAAATATACATCAACAAATAAAATAGTTTACAACATAACGTTAAATCAACAGTGATAATATGACAAGTATAACTTTTAGTCCAATACCATACTTTATGATAGCATTTTATGATGTGCTGACAATATTATAATAATATGATACGCCTACCTGTAGACATCAATAAAAAGGGAATCAATCATGGCATGTAATTCATTCCTTTGTTGACCAAAACGTTCCTCCCGCCTCTTTCCATTTTTTATAGTGTAGAAGAATACTTTTGTGATCAAAAGCCAAGGCTTTATTGTCAACCTCTGATAAATCTATCCATTGTATCTCTGACGCATCATCTTGAGCTGCAGCCTTGTTCTTTGACTTATCATTAGATAAACTATGCCCTATAAACACAGTTGATATAATATGCCCTCTAGGATCCCTTTTGGGGTCGGAATAGACACCTAAAATACCAATCAGCTCTATATCCAAGGATGTTTCTTCTTTGACTTCACGCTTTGCCGCTTCTTCGATTGTTTCTCCCATATTGACAAACCCTCCTGGAAAACCAAGATGACCTTTAAACGGTTCCTTTTTTCTTCGTGCAAATAAGATCTTGGAATCCTCTTCAATGATTGCGTCTACCACAGGAATTGGGTTAGATTGTTTTTCAGACATACCATCAGTTACTGCGATCTATATGAAAAGCAAACTACTTAACTAATGTATATCTAAGTAAATTTCTTACTTTTGTCCATTATAGTGTTCTCTGAAAGGTGTTGGTATTACTATGATTACTATGATGTAATATCATTTCTGTATAGACCAGTGATATTTATTTATTTTTCATCAATCTTGATTATATGCTATACATGTTGAATACCCCTAATGAAGAGGTTGCAAAGGTCATATAGGGGACTGCCAGCCTCACCTCATGGGAAAGCAGATGTTAAAGTGATTAACCGTGATATACTAACTATAATATTGTAACGATCTTTATATTGCTGATGATGATGTATTGTCAGCTATAATGCAATTTAATGAGCACATTAACTCTGGGTTTTAATACATTACCATTAAATAACTAAATTTACCATAATTGTATAGAATTTCCTCATCCATAAAGCTATACCAGATATTTGGAAAAAATGTTCAATGGAATCAGAGTAGACGTTATAGTAGCCATTTAATCACTTAATATGTTACGAAGCTTGAATTATACCTTTTACAACTGGCGCACTATTTTTTTGAAAGATAGTGCTGTTTGTTTGCTAGGCTGAAATTGTAAAAGACCTAGCAAACAAACAACCATTGAATGTTGGTCCTTGGTTTTGGTTCAGTTAGTTACTTTCCTTATTATAGATTTGTACTGCAATCTATTTACCAATTAAATAGCAGCGTCATCTTTTTGTTTTGTCACATTGCTTTGGTAATCGATTCAATTGTTCCAATTCATTTATCTTTGCAAAGTGATACGATTTTGCAGCTAATGTGAAGACATCAAATATATTATTAAGTAATAATAAAATGGCAAAACAATGCTAAAATTTAAGAATGTTCACATTTACCGCAATCATGCAAACACATTAGATTTCAACTTCATAGTGGGAGAATTACAAAAATATTTTACAGGCATTAAGATAGATACAAGACCTCCTTTTTTGATTAATATTGACAATCTGTTGGCAGAACAGTTAGTATCTATCCGTATATCTAATGTCAAGAAACCTTTCACTGAACAACCAAGAATAATGGTTGAAGGAGAACTATATCAAAATGTTGCTTATGAGAAGAACTTTACAAGATATCTGGCTCTTAACGGTACTGGTAATAATTACAGCCCCAGTATAAAGAATTGATATTATATGATGGGTTTATGATGCAAAGATTATTTGAAGCAATGATCGATGAAAATGAGGCAAATATCGACCATGTGCACATAGTGTTTGAAGATAGATTAATCTGTACTTTTAGCGAAGAAGACTGGCGCTATCATGCAAGAACCATCTTAGGAGGTAGTCCATCGATTATTTCTACTACTGGCATTATTGAAGCACCTGCCAAACCAAAAGAGTGGTACATAAAACAAATGCAGATAGCGGCTTACAGTATATGTAGTGATGATGATGACGAAAATAATTCGAACTCATCTAATGGGAGAGAAAAGTATCTTAATTATGGCGAGTATAGGATAAACTTCGCAGCTGTTGGATACATTCTTCAAGCATTATTTTTCTTTATAACCAAAGGAAGTCCTTTTTGCAGTGATATTAATTGTAGACTTTATAATGCACATTGGCAAGAAGAACTGATATATTCACAAATACAAAGCAATAGGCTATGTAGTGAGCATGCGAAATTGTTGCATGAATTTAATATTATTATCTGATGAATATTAGATTGAAATCAATGACTGCGATATTACTGCTATTGTGACAATGATTGCTACGAATACTGCTAATGTTCGTATATTCATTTTATTGTAAAAATATCTATAATATTGATATTTAAAAGAATTGTTGGCGATTATCTCTAGTAATATCCCAGAACATGACAACATAGTAGACCCACCTGACATGAGTAGTGAGCAAGCAGTTTCTTTCTTTCAAGCGTGTCCTTGGGCTTTAGCCGAGCATAAGCATTGAGCTTAAGAAATCATATCATTTTATTAATTGTGTTTATTTGCTAATCAAGTGAATAGTAACAAGAAGAATGTATTTGCGCAGAAGGGAGTTTGAATTGATCGAATTCATGTGTACCTCCCTTCCTCTTGGTTCATCCTTGCCTATGTTTAGTCTTCGCGGCTTGGATCAGCTGTCCGTGCCAGGCTATCTATTTCTCTTTCTTGCTGTTGCCAAGCGAGTCTACAGTAGAGTCTAGAGCGAGTTCTATAGCATTAGGAATTCTAGTAGCAGCGGCAACAACATCAATCTGGGGAATAATGCAGTTTGCAAAAGCAAAAGGGACACCGGATTAACTAGCTTATTTTTTTAAGGCTGTTTATCCGGGAAATGTCGGCGCTAAGGTGTCCGCCTGTTATATATGACGAGAATGTTCACAGCTTTTGCGAACAGGCGCGTGCCACTTATTAGGATGTCTAAATAACCTAGTCAATGGTTTCATGTTGTTTGGGTTTATTTCTTATTACTCCAGTTTGAGTTCAAACTACAATAGCATAATTGCAAAGATAACAGAGATAGCAATGGCATTAGATTGATAACATATGATATCAGAACTTTAAATGCCCAACCTAACTATATTATATATGTAAAAGCAAACATGAGAGAATTAACAAAACGCTCAAAAGAAATGCTTGTTTTAGACCTATACTATAATCAGAATAAGACCTATAGACACATTGCTAAAGAGGCAAAAATATGCCCACGTGATATTAAGACAATAATAGACAAGAAAGTCAATGAGGCAGAGCTAAGCGAATCAACCTCTATATCATCTCAAGCGTTCAATCTTTTCTTACAAGGTAAAACTCCAATTCAAGTGGCTATTACCCTGAATCTTAGGGGGCCTGAAGTACATGAATTGTACAAACAATACTGGAGCTTGCAACAACTACATGATCTTTATCAAGTCTATGACAAAATTAAGGATGGTATTGGGCCATTTGTAGATCTTTATAGATTAATCGAAGCTGCAGGCATGGATCTAAAACATGTAAAGAAACTACTTGAAGTTGCCAATGGCGATCTACCAAGAGTTGAACAAATGTATAAAAATCTACTTGCAGACGTAATGAATCTCAATCAGAAAAAACGAGAAGCGGAGACAGCTATCATCAAACTTAATGGTGATTACATCTATCTTCGCAACACCGCCGATCATCAAAGGCTTGAGTGCGAAAAACTAGAATCGGAGAAAAGAAGTCTATATCTAAAGAAGATAAGGTTAGAGTCAGCAATAAAAAAACTGCAGAATACTCAAGAATATACTAAGATCGAGATGATAGTAAAACAACAAGTGAACAAGATCTTTGGAGATGATAAACAACTACTAAAATTTGCTTTCGAAGCCATAATTGAGTCATTACTAAAGAATCCTTACAGATTACAGTCATTAATGCAATATTCAATGTCGATAGCATCTACATCGAATTCACTATGTAATACTAATAATACTAATCAGAACGAAAGTCCTGAAAGGCAACCGAGCTTTTTTAGTGAATGCTATCTCTCTCCCAGTTATGATTCTGACTATATTCAAATGGAACACCTAAGAAATATAGTATTGAGTGAATCTGAGAAACTCTATATCCAAAAGATTGAAGAGGCCAAGAATCAGACTATTTGCGAACCTGCTGTATATGAAGACAACAAATTAATTGATGAAAACCAAAGCATAAAGGCATTACCACTATTAGGATTTGCAGAGGCTTAATAAAAATTCTTAACAACAGTATAACTTGGACAGGTGGTAATTGTAATTGATATATTTGCAGCGAATTAAGTCAGAATTATCTGTTGTGGTAATCATTATAGATAGATTATATGTACTCAAACCGTGAATCAGAGACGCCTGGTAGAGGTGTCCAAATTCTATACTTGCATCAAGATCACTTCAATCTTCGTGTTTCTAGTCCAGTGGAAAAAGAAAAATTTTATTTTATTTTATGCGGGCCCGCATAAATGCTGTTATGGTTACAGCAGAAGACTTTAATCAAGTAGAGAATAAAAAGATATCCTACGACGAATTATTGCAACAGATAAAGAAAGAGCATCAGGCAAAGGCAAAGGAGTTTATTCCCCAGCTCTGTTACGCATTACAGAATGAAGATCCATTTCTTAGCGATGAGGACATACGGGACAGAATAAAAAAAGACCTAATCGATATTTGGTCTAAAACTACTATTCAAAATAACATTCCAGACGAATTTAAGGATGAGGCTAAACAAGCCGCAAAGGAAAAAGCAGATCAAAAAAGAAAGAATGTTGTAGAAGAATGTGTGACTGTGTCGTCACAGACAGTTCCAGAACAATCTTCTAGTGGTAATACTGCAATATTTGAATCAAATCATGAACATGATCCGCTACAAGTAGCGGATCATGTTCTTAAGGAAAAAGACTATGAAATCCATAGATTAAGACAAGAATTAGAACAGCAAAAACAAAAACATGAAATAGAAACAATTCCGACAACCGATACTATACCGTATAATCATCAAATTGATCAAGAGAAGGAGGATTTAAAAAAGGCAGTTAGAGAATTAAGGCAGTTGTTACAACACAGATTCATTACATTTCATTCAAAGAAATTTGAAAATGAATTACGAACCTGTATCATGAGTGTCGGTTATTACAAAATATATTTTAATGAAAGAATGGAAATGACCAAAATAGAAAGCTAAAACCATAATCTATAACCTATAAGAATAAAGTATAATGAGGGTAAAAAGACTGTACTTCATATACAAACATATGGTAACGAGAAGAAGATCCGCTCCGGTAGCGGATATATTAATACTTTTAAAAGTAAATACGACGTCAAGATCTTATCATATCCCTACAATTTTACTCGTGTATTACCGTATGTAGTTAGCATATCGACAACTCGTTGAGCCTTTGCAATGCTATTGTCTGCCAATCTAGCGATCCTAATACATTCTCTAATATTAGAGCTCAATTTATCAAATACTAATTCAGCTATAAATTTAGCCACATCTTTCTCAATTCTCTCCTCTCTATTCAAGACATTAACAGCAATTTCTACAAATTCCTCTTTTGTGTAAGGTTTTAGATGAATGATTGTAAATCCTGTTAATAATGGAGCCAACAATTTGTCTGCATCATTAGCGCTAGCAAAAACCAGTGATACAATTTACTTGATTATTTTATATCATATTTTGGCAAAATCAAGATAAATTGGCTTGAAGATTATTCATGTTTATCATCATATTACAACATGGATAAAATCGACTAGCAAATAGCAAGTAAGCGAGAAATAAATGAGTCATGTTTTTAGACACTTGATGTTAAATGATTCCTTTTCTATAAAGAAAATAGGTCGCCGCTACAGCAGCTGGTATACCAATAGTAACTGCATATACGATAGAAACTAATGTCACAAGATTTACTTGGAAAAGACTAGATTGTTGATTGGATTTCTCGTATTGTAAAGCAAGCTGACTAGCTGAAGATGAAGAAATACTGGGATTGTTAAATATCGTAGTGTTAAAAGCAGCATATGCGGCTTTTGTACCACCTATATTCTCAATTCTAATACTTACTGGACCAGAATTTGCAAATACATAATTTTGTACGTTCATTCCAATCTGTGCACTAGTAGGTGTTAGTTTCAGTTGCTTCCCATTTTGTATCAAGACAAAATCAAATGACAAAAGATTAGGCTTGTTGTTTGCGCGATCAAAAAAGGTTACAAAAAAGGTTGATTCCTTGCCTGTTAACAATACTTTAGGATTCCAGCTTAAACCTACCTCTAATTTTCCATCGGGAGTAAAAGCATATACAGGAAGTTTGTCTATACGCTTGCCAGTATCGCTAACTGGGTAGTTAGGTATATTCTGTGCCTGTGCTTTTACATTAATTATTCCTTCCATCCAGGGATGTATAGTACAGAAATAATTGTATACCCC
>DATBGR010000322.1:0-2513 GCA_036557905.1 Nitrososphaeraceae archaeon
AAATGGATATGTATGTGCGGGCTCAGTACGAATCAACCGTTTTGTGATGGCTCGCATAAAAAGACCCTGGATGAAATAGAGGGCAAAGTATACAAATATAATCCGGATGGAACGAGAATCGAAATCATGTAGGGATGCAGAAAACATAGAACTTCGTCTATACACCCAAATGTATAGTGATACGCTATTAAGGGACGATCTGTCAACAGATACCTATTCATCTAACATGATGGGCCTAGTCATTCTTACACTAATTATGACCGAAGTCAGACTAATCTTTTTCCTGTATTAAGAACGTTAAGTAAACACAATTGGTAGTATGAATAGATCATACTTGTAGCATTATAGACTTTCAGCACTTGTTGCGTCGCTTATTTACTGGGTACCTGTTAATTTGTCGTTGTTTCATGGTGATGCTAAAAAGGGAGTGATTGTCCGTTTTACATCATCCTTCTTGAATGTCATCTCTTACCTTTGCTCGGAGTATCTTATTATCTGATTGATCGAAGAGCATCGAATGATTCATTTTCGTAATTAAATGCATCTGCTAACGAATGCATAGAGGCCTCACTTTCAGTAGAGTTTGCTGTAGTTAAATAGTTGCGGAAATGTGTATAGCTTTGAAGCTCAGATTCTAAACTCTTTATGTAAAGAGTCGATGCATTATGGTACTGTTCCGTGGTTTGTAAAATTTTCGAGTCGACAATTACTTTTTGAAATTTAGGTAGATAATCATTGGTAATTGCTATCATAGTTTTATTGTCGTATTTCCCGTCAGATAATTTCGTGATTTGGCTTTGGTAACTCTGGGTTAGGCTTCTCGATTTATTTATTAATTCCTTAAAGGAAACTGGCAACGAAGAAATATCTCTTGTTGCATAGGCCGCGTTGATATGGCCCGAAACCAGGGGGGAGAAGGTAAATACTAAGAATGTTGCTATTACTACAATTGTCGAAATTGAGTTCATTCTATTGTATCTGTACATCGAATTTACATGTGACTGTCTATTTATAATCTAATTAGACAACTTTGGGAATGTTTTGCATCAATTATAGAAATATTTGCTACTTTTACAAATGATCGGTATGCTGAATGTTGCTAAATGCCTAAAGTGAAATTAGTCATTTCTTGACAGAATGGTACACAGCTGGATCTACCTTCATCTAATCAGATTGCATTAATCTGTTTATTGACACTCATCTGATTGAATTTGTACCTGTACAGAACTATTAGTCCAGCTGCGATGGTTTTCAGTCACCCTGTGACCGTTCCATTGTCTATACCTGCCAATTTGAGATCCTATAAATTGTCTCCAGATTAATGGGCTAGAAGAGTCCGTACCTTGTACGATTGTAATGTATTCTCAAATCCTGAAAACTAATATCAAATATTTATATTATCTCAGTCTATTAAGATAAGCTTTCAATCAACGTGTGTTGGACCATGACTGAATTTGCAATCGACGTAGAGTAGTTACAATCTAGTTGATCAAGGATCAGATTTCATGAATTAGGCCGATTAGGCTTCTCTTGGATTTGGGCTGCAAAATCTTTCGGGGATATCCAAGGCATAGGATCGACGACGGAGTGTATTTGGTTTCGAGGGCGTTCATGACCTTGATCTCATCAATCATACCTATCCATATAGAGCTTAATCCAAGGGCGTGAGCAGCCAGCTGTGCATATGCCGCAGCCAATGTAGCATCTTGTAATGAAAATTTCTTGAGAATGTCTTGTGGAAAATTCATTTTTACACGTTCTGGATTCATACAAAATACAAGAACTACTGGGGCATTGACATAAGGTTGCTTATTGGCAGCTTCGACAAGCTTAACTTTGATCTCTGATCTCTTTACATTAAAAATTTCAAAGCCCTGAAATCCTCCTGCAGTTGGGGCTGTATCGGCAGCTGCGAATATCATCTCAATTTTTGAATCCTCGACTGGCTTTGTCTCATCAAATTTTCTCTGGGATCTTCTTCCCAACATCACATTAAAAATATTAGTTCTTAGTGCGTCATCTACCTCCTCGATATCGATGTTTTCTTCTTCAACTTTCGGATAAAGCAGATCTTGACTCGTCTTATTATCATGAGATCCGGCAAACATCCTAGAAAATACGTCTTTAGGATATGACACAAATCATAATATCATAACACGGTCTAAAAAAGAGTTTCTATGTCCAAAATTTGGGCTCGCAATAATGAATTTATTGCTAAATGTATTGTTAAAAATCTAGAAAGGAAATAATAGATTAGTACTAGTCACAAACCAGTGCAAAGAATTGCTACCTGTTTCTAGAAAAGTGTACGTTACGGTGTAGCATACTCCTCTTACCATCTATAGAAATAGCACTATTCAAGAAGGCTCAATTCAATTCCATACTTATTTGAGCAGTTAAACCTTATTGTCCGAGTCGCAATCAATTGTAGGTGATTGTATTTTCTATGGCATTTTGCGGACAAAGATTTTTATACATCATATATGCAGCTTACGATAAATTTGATACTTGAT
>DATBGR010000323.1:0-7984 GCA_036557905.1 Nitrososphaeraceae archaeon
GAAGACTCTGGTATGATCGAATCTTATGTCCAAAGAAGTAACCTAGGTGCACCAGATAGAAAATACTATAAACTCAATTCTTCATTCAATATCAATATTTCAGTTTCACACGATAATTTTACAATAAGAAATCAAGGTATCACAGAATCAAGATATAAAGAGACAGATTCCCTTTATAAAAAATTTGATAAACTCAATTCTATTGCATTTTATCAAGTTGAGAATTTAAAAGAGCCTGCAAGTCAAAATGCAAAACATATTAGAATTAGACAGAAATCAAAATCTTCCCTAGGTCAATTTCTTTTATTGTTACAACAGAATTTAGACGGTGTGGAAGAACAAATACTACATTTAGAGACTCGGCTTAATGATCTTAGGGCACTAAAGCAAAGTATTATAAAAAGGATACATGAAACCGAGAAAGTTAATTTTGATGACATTGAGCGTCGAGTTATATGCTTAATAATGGAAGAAACCACTCCTCAAAAAGAAGAGAAGTTGACTATTTCGGAGCTAGCAGAAATTTTGGATTTAAAGGAAAGAACAGTAAAAAATATTCTGGCCAGAATCACTGACAAACTAGGAATGAAATCCAACATCAATGAATTGTTTAAGAATTTAGATTAGAGTTTGTATTCCTTTAAGTAGGCAGTAAAAAGTATGAAACACAAAGAAAGGAATTTAGCTACACTTTTACATTTTCAAACACCTAAGCCGACTTTTACAACGGCTTCAACGTGGATATATTATGACCAGAATATCGATAAGTACATGTAGATTAATCATAAACGAAGAGAACATGTCTGGGCCAAGTCTAAAACGAAGTTGGATGCAAGGGACGGCAATGTTAATTTATTTGGATATGATACGCTTGTCAAAGAGGAGATCTTCATAGAATTACATGGTGAAGATCATTCTATGCTACTCAAGGGTATGAGAGTCATATTAATGGGTGACTCCCAAGGTTATATACACGACCATTTTCAGATTGAAGAACGCGTGACTATAATTGAATTTAGACAGGCCTTTGATAACTGAAGTGAAGATAATATTATATTTGTCACCAATGGCAGAAAGCTAGGATACGTCAAACCATTCAATATTAAGAAGATCGTCTAAACCCCCCTTTTACATAACTATATCGGCATCATGTATAGATACGTTTGCTCAGTGACTCAGCAATAAGGCCAAAGACTTTATCTGCATACATAGTTGGTAGGTAGGGCGGCGGCAACTAATGGATTATATAATATAAAGAGAAGTAGCCACCCTACATACCAACTACGTCCGAAATTGTCCCTCGTGTAGATTTACTTCTAGTAATCGTACATTATAACCAACAAATGATAACACAGAAATACTTTACTCGCGAAAACGATAATCCAAATCAGGCGAAGAGAAACCATCCAATATGCAGTGAAGTGCTAGGCCCCTCAGTCTTGCAGGGGCTTAGTATCGCTGTCTTACTTTTGATGTGACAGTATAGAATCAGCTAATAAGTCAAGTGTTTCCGAGATGATGTCCATATCAGGTTGGTCTTGTAGAAGATCAAAGCTGGTGACTGCTTTTCGCAGTTTAGTAAGTTTTGATTTGTCTACTCTATGGTTTGCAGTTTGGTTTTCCGAAAGATAGTCGTCAAAGTGATTGGTATTCAATTATCTAACTAGTTAGTATGAATTTAGAATTGCTTAATACTACCTATCGTTGGTTCATTCTACATACAATAAGACATTCTTCTCGTAAATCTGGGATGTCATGCCAAGATGATTAGTAGAATCTTCTGAAAGATGGGTTCTAGACAAAGAAGCAATAGCTTACGACGACATTCTAGATGCATTCCGTTTATTACTACTATAGTATTAATTAGGACGAAGAAAATGAAATTCTCAGAGAATTTCCAGCTATGTATAAGTATCTACAGCCGCGATAGCTGAAATTATGATAATGTAAAAGTAGATTCGATTCTGTACGGGATCGACTTTCTAAATAGTTGGAATATAGTTTCCCTGTCTATTTCTATTTCAATGTCTAAACAACAAATTAATCGTGCCTTAAGACAAAATGATCCCCGCAAAATATAACGAGGAACGGACTCTAAGAGTTGCTCGAAAACAGGACAGAATAACAGGTGAGGCAAGAGATAAAACCATTTATGATTTTCCATATAGCGGCAGTAGCAGGTGTTCTAAGTGATTTAGACGTTCCAACTAGTAAACAGAAGATAATTCAGCATACAGAACAGAAGCGATCAACAGTGCCAGAGAGTAACGAAATATCATCTGAATTACAACAAATATAAGAAAAAGAATATAACAATATAGCAGAGGTCACTAAAGCAGCACACTTGGTAGAGTAATGATAGTAAATATTTCATACCTGCTGAATAATTGCAGATGATATTCCAACAGTAGTCACTTTCATATTTTCTAAAAGTGGGGCAGATATTGTAAATCAATATTGGTATGGCCACATGATAACTCATACGGTAGCTGCAAAATTATTAAGTAAAAATGAATTTAAAATAAAATACAATTTATTTTTAACGCATTATCATTGAATAGATAAAGTGTCATTATTCAGTCCTTAAATTAGCACTAACGTAATTGCAACTTATAAAAATAATATTGTTAGCTACACTACCATGAGCAATCCAGAAAGTGGTGATATAGAACCATTTGACTGGTTCAATAGATTCTTTGGAGGAAGTAAGAGAAACCGATGGGGAGGAGGATTTTCGTTTTCAGACATCTTCAGAAGCATGGATGAAATGAGAAGAGACATGGAATCAGAATTTGAAGACATGTTCAAAGGCATAGAGAATAAAGCTCCAAAGGATTTGATAAGAGAATATGAGACTTCTGGTGGAGGTAAAGTAAAAGAATACGGCCCATTTGTTTATGGATATTCAATGACAATAGGCCCTGACGGTAAACCAAAGGTTAGAGAATTTGGCAACGTAAAATCACCGTTACCTGGCCAAGGGTTCTTTAGAACGACTCCCGAAATGACATCAGTACGAGAACCGCTAGCTGATGTAACTACAACAGACAAGGACATAAAAGTAGTTATAGAGATGCCCGGAGTTACCAAGTCTAATATCAGGATAAGTGCCTACGATAGATCAGTCGAAGTACAAACTACAGAAGGAGCTGAAAGAAAGTATCATGAAGTTATTAATCTACCAGAAGAAGCTGATATTGAAACAGCTAGATCAACATATAATAACGGAATTCTTGAAATAATATTTAAGAAAAAAGATCGGACCAAGCCTGCTGGAAAGCAGATAAAGATAGACTAGATAAAATAATCTATTCTTTGTATATACACTGCTAGTAGACTTCTTATTTTAGAAAAAACCTGGTTCTACCTACCTACATATACCTCTAATATCCTTCTTATTTCATTTATCACATGTGGATTCAATGATAAAGGAAGACCGTAACCCGTACTCTTCGGTATAAGATATTCTGCTTTCAGCAAATCATTTGCAGCGTCAGCCATAGACCCTTTAGCATGACATGAAACGCCTTTGCAAAAGTCTTCAATTGCCATATGCCTGCTGTCTATTATTCTATCATAATATAACCGTCTTAAGATAATTATATGCTCCTTCTTGATTTTGATTGTCATTCGTTTGTGTTAATAATAATTATAACGAATATGACATATATAACAACGACATGTAAGTCGCAGTATCGCAACGATACATTTATGCAACATATGTATAGAAATAGTATGTATAGGAATAAAATGAAACGAACCTAAGTGGACACAGATATAATGAATAAGAATAAAGTCTTGGAATCAGGACCATTTGAACGACTATTTTCGAGTACCGCAGTAGCAAAGATTATAGATTTTATTATTTCATCACAGGAATACGATTATTCAGAAACGGAGATAGCAAAGTATTCAGGAGTATCTGTAAGGACAGTACAGCGGGATATACCTAAGCTACTTGCGACTAGACTGATAAAACAGGTTAGGACTGTAGGTAATACTAAAACATATCAGTTAGACAAATTAAACAAAAACAAAATTGGCACTTGCATTATCAACAGAAGACATACAACAAAAATTGATTGATGCAAGTAGAAAAAAAGTGATTTCTGCATAGTACCTGTTAATTAGTAGCGATACCTGAATTTCCTATCCTGAGAATACATCATACGTTTCATATAGTCATTAATAGATATATGATTGAACCTGTTTATTCTAAGGTAATGTGAAAGATAGCAATATGATTATATTGATTAGTCTTTTCTTTTCTCGTCATCTATGTGTTCGTTAAGCTGCTTCCACACTATATCGCTTAACTCTTTACCGTTGCTTTCTAATCTCCAAACGTCCGTTCTTAATTGTTGTTCAATTTGTTCCTCCAACGTAATCTCTCTTCCTGTTTTCATACCTATTCGCACCATTGTGATATGCAGACTGTATAAGATCGATTAATACATTATCGCCAAGTGGCTTTTGTCTTTAGAAAGTCTGATATTGATAACTAAAAATAATAATATGGGTCACCCTTTTTGTTACCTCGAGTACCCTCTGTGTCAGGTTTCATAGCTTTCTTCTGTAAGAATAATAAATATCTCACAGTAAATGAAATTATTCACTAGAATAATGTTAGAGGATGTATACTAGAGGGCACATGTCGAATAAAAATACGACAGGTATGTCTATTGAATTACTGTTACTGTCAATTGACTCTATTGAAATTGAGGCAGATTAGGAACTTGGTCCTAACTGGCGATCTATATAACCACGTAGTCGTCTAAAATTACTGTTATACCAAATGAAGGTCCACCGCGTTCCATATAACACCAGCCATTGTTTAAAATCGTTAGTCACCCTTTTCTTGACCGCTATTTTCATTGTCAAAACTATAAGAGAACCATACTCAGGAAACATGATATCAAGTCAACATATCAAGCAAGGGCCTTTCAGTCATATTTTCAGATGAGATATTCTTATTGAATGCATTCATTTGGTGTAGTCGGAAACAATGTTCTTATTGCTGGGTCACAGGGATTTCCATGTGTTTTTTCTTTCATGAAATTAATGAATTGTTCTAGCTCAGGCGGAAGTTCATTGGGTCCAGGTCCACCTTCCTTTATCATCTCATAAACATCTTTCACAAATAACGCCCAATCTGTTAACCCTCTGTGTTGCTCAGTAAGCCAATCTGCATACTCCTGTAGATCTTTGATAGGTACATTGCACCTATTGGGACTAAAACCACACTTAAGTAGATCGAAAAATCCAACATCGCTATGGGTAGACGATGGATTTTGTATGGGTCCAACATTCTTGTAGCTTTGAGCTAATTCGTTAATGTACTCATCTGAGAAAGGACAATTGGGATCTGCCCAAGGATTGCAGGGTTTCGGTGGTATTGAATTGCCGCCACTATTTCGGGATGGTAGTGGATTGTTTGGTGGTAGTGTATTGCTGGGATATCCTCTATTTATACAGGCAGGATCATTGGGCTGTGTACATGTTTGTGGTCCATAACATCTAGGATCTGTATTGGGATTACATGCCCCAGCTCCAGTGTTACCTTCACCTGCAATGCCATCCGTTGACGAAGGATTATCAGATGGCGTTGGCAGTTGGAAACGAGAGCAATACATTACTCCCTCATCATAACTAGCTGCATAGCCAGTAGAAACATATTCCCTTGCACATTCATCTATAAACGCGCCAACATCATTTTTTGCTTGGGATTGGCCTGTACTGGTCCCTTTATGAGCCTCGGGATAGTATTCAGGGTATATTTCTTCACAAGATCTGAAAATGCTCCATTTTATAGCACCATATTTGCAATATTGGGCCGGAGGACATCTCGCTGAGGGATTATTGTTAGGATTGCCTGGAGAACATATCTCGGTTTTGTATCGATCTATTCTCCTCTGAGTATCAGGAGAGAGTGCCGGTGGTTTCGAAAATGTAGGGCCCGCTTGCGTTGGATTACCTGGTTTAAATGTACCAATTATAGCTCCACCGCGTTCTATATGTTTTATACAAGTAGGCGGCCCAGATATGTTTAATGTACAGTACCACTGGTCATTACGTTTTAAGACAGGATCCCATACATGAATAGGGGTATTGCTGGGCCAAGGTTTCCTTTCTGGTGGTGGAAACTGTTTAAAACATTGTGGATTTTCTTTAATAATGCACGACCAACCATCTCCAAGATAGATTAACGGTGGAGGAGCAACCACAGTTGGTCCTGGACGTCCAGCTACTGGGGGTGGAGCATGTGTAGGTTCCAATCTTGGAGTCTTTGTTGTTAACGAATTAGATCCTTTTCCTGTGCTGCAAGTAATTCCGTAGCATAAATTTGGATTTGTTTGATTTGATGTTGATAGTCTAGGGATCATAGGTTTTGCTGCAAGTGAAGTTCGGTTATCTGCTGAATTAGATTGATGTGGAGTGGATATATTAGATGTATTATTACCATCAGTAACATGACCAACAGGCTTTCCTGTTGGATCTAAGCATTGTCCTGAATTAGTATTAACATGTGTATCTGGAGGACAGGTCAATCCAGCTGATGAACTAGATTGTAATCTAGGTGTATTATATGTCGTTGCAGGTGCTGCAAGTGAAGTATTTCCGACAGACTGAGATAAAGTAAGATTTACTTTATTTGTATTAAGACTATCTTCAGCCATAGACTCTTCAGAAGTTGAATGAGAGAGTTCTAAATTTTGACTCCTATGTGATGCTGTATCTCTCCCCTGTGGTATGGTATTGTTTTCAGAAAGCTGATCTACACTACTACTTCCAGAACTAATATTTGTATGAACTTTACGAGTATCATCTCTAATGGATGTCGTATCATGTGCGTTGTTTTGCTCTCCCATATTATGCTGCTCGTCTGTATTAGGTATACATCGTCGTTTTGCTTCATCGAAATGTTCATCTGATTGACACTGCTGCTCTGATTGCTGCTGCTCTGATTGCTGCTGCTCTGATTGCTGCTCAGGCCCCCTTGCTTGTATTTGGTAAGAGGATAACGAAGAGATAGGACCTGCCATTAGTAGGGATACGAACAAAATGCATAGTACAAATACTAACGTAAATGATTTTTTGCTTATTCTGATTGAACTAACATGAGATTGGCTTGAGTACAGTTTCATTAGCTTAATTGGTCAGAAAAATTTAAACATTTCCCTAGTTGAAGACAAAAATCATGTAAGGATCATTAAAAAATTGGACATGATAGTATGAAATGCAAAATCATTCATATTTCTATAAAATATGTAAAAAAATCAATGCAAATAGTAACATAAATAATTTATAAAAAGCGATAAATTTCATTGCTGTGAATTAATGCAGTAATAACTGTCAGCTTCAATGCCTAGCTGATTTGCTACTGTTCGTATCATTGATTGGCATCAGGCAGTTATGTGGTAAGGTTATAATTATTTCATTAAATGACTCCAACTAATCATCACTTTTTCAGCCAGCCGATATTCAGTATCACGCGTTTCCGTTGTACGATGTTCTGATGTGCCATGTCCAAAATATGAAAGTTCTATCACCATGTCCTCTCCTTGAATCCTTAGGCACAGTGTATGTCCTCTGTCTTTTAGAATAGATAATAGATTCTACAAATAGTCCCTTCAAATTTGTCTCTGCCAGTAAATTACGGAATAAAAAACTTATGCCTGCATAGTATTAGGGTATTTATCACATCAAGTTATCAGTTATAAAAAATTTATGTAATAAAGAAATTTTATAAATATGCCCGAATTATTATTTTGTTATATTTGTAGACGTAAGGTTTGTTGATTGAACTGGCTGTACATGAAGAGTTAGTGATGCCGGGGGATTACTTTCAAACTTGCCATCACTAACTGTGAGCTCCACTGTATAGTCTTTTGGGGCATTTACGTTGGGTATCTGAACAGTAACCGTCTTCCCTTCAGCACTATGGCCAATACTGTCACTAGTTGAACCAACAAATAAATGATGA
>DATBGR010000324.1:0-18712 GCA_036557905.1 Nitrososphaeraceae archaeon
TTGCACGTGTGTGGATAGATGTGTTGCCTGCGATCTGTGATTGCTTTCGTGTTACAAGATGCGAGATCATCTACTATTAGAGCAATAAAGGGAAATATAATTAGATCTAAATGCGCAAAATAAAATTAAATGTGTATTTGGGATAGTTTCTCCAATATTGTCAAGTATACATCGCATAGAGAAGCACCGTAACAAGCATGTTCGATAGTGAATTCAAAGCTTGAAGTAAATCTGGGGTTATTTCAAAACCATTTTGAAGTCTATCTGCAAATCATAATCAACTACTTTTTTAAGAGACCTAAATTTAGGAAATTCAACTGGCATTACGATGATACAAGTGCCATTAGAGGATCACCACAATCCATACAATGCCCATAGTATTAACGATATACGCAAATATGTAATAATTTAATTCGAAATAAATCTTATATACGGGCACGGGTAATACAGAATACGCCTAAGAAACCAGTAACAACTATGAACAATCAACCTACACTCTATGCAATTCATTCTATTCCTTCATTTGTTAAGATCAATTCAAAGAAGTTTACAAGAAATGAAAAGAGAATTCCGCTAGATTATGATAAATATCTGATAGGAAGATCATATCAACTTTTCAGAGGCGCTCTCCACTCTGATAAAACGCTGCGGCTCTACAAGCAATATCTTTGGCATTTTTGTAATTTCGCTGATTTGACAACTGAGGAGATTGTTTCGGAAGTTGCAGGGGACAATATCAAAGGAGCATCATTACAACGAATAGTTGAAGATTATGCCTTATTTATACAAGCAAAAATAAGTAAGGGAGAGGTTACTGCTGGAACTGCCCATAGTATGATTCCGCCTGTAAGGTTGTTTTGTGAAATGAACGACATTATACTTAACTGGAGAAAGATAAACAAATTTCTGCCATATGGAAATGGTAACGCAGCAGATGAGGCATATACAAGAGAACAAATAAAGAAAATGTTAGAACATTCAGACCTCAGAGCCAAAATACCCATTCTCTTTATGGCGTCAAGTGGAATGAGATTGGGTGGCTTTGTTGGCCTTTGGGATGGAGACATACAGCCTATCTACGAAGCTTCCGGGAAAAAATTAATTGCGGCTCATGTAGTTGTTTACAAGGGAACAAGCGATGAATATGATACTTTTATCTCCCCTGAGGCTTTTTCTGTATACCAAGAATATCGAAATCTTAGGATAAAGTTTGGCGAGGTAATAACCAAGAAAAGTCCGATTCTTTTAAGACGATTTGATATCAGCCCTGATGGCAAGATGGCAACATTAGATAATACAAAGCCTGTAGCATTATCAACTGTAACTGGTATAATAAGAACTGTAGCTTACAAAGCAGGTATAAGAGAAGTTTCCGAAAATTATAAAAGTAGATATAATATCAAAATTGCTCATGGTTTTAGAAAGTTTTTCAATACCACTTTAAGCAATATCAGAACCAAGGATGGAAGACTTGCAATTGATTTTATCAGAAAGGAAATGATGATGGGTCATGCTCTAATGAATATACATGCATTAGAACAAAATTACAATAGAGCCGATAGACCAAAGATGTTACTTGAAGATTACCTGAAAGCAGTATCGGAGCTAACAATATCTGACGAGGAACGTATGAAAGTAGAAGTAAAGAAATTGCGGACTGACATCTCAAATATGAAATCAGTAGAGGAAGAATTATCAGAAAAAGATAAAGAGATTCAGTCTATGAAGCAGAAATACGAGGAAATGAGTGTTACGCTTCAAAACATACTTAGTGCTATTGGAAATGTAGAACAGCCCAGCAAGAACAAAATAGCCAAGCAGCTAATCATGAAAGGGGAATACAAGCCAGATCCTAATCGAACTAACTAAACAGGAACCAACTCTAGATTCTCACCAATCTAAGAGACAAGGTGCAGATATACAAAGCAAGGTAGAAGAATTAGAACAGCTCAATGAGTCAATGAGAGATCGTGATCAAGTAAAGATGATACGGTAGCACACTTGTCAGACCAACTTGTGGCTATAACTGCAAGACTACGAGAATTGAAAGAAAGCAGCAACAACCATATCAATAGTGTTATAAGCATCAGTTCGTGGGGAAGGAGCAAGCACATTTAATCAAGGATTTTATATAATCAAAAATCCAATGACGACAGCGACAACAACAAATCCTGCGATTAATGAAGAAAAACTTGGCCAGTTTATGGAAAAGGTATTATCTGATTTTGGTGGTGCAGCAAGTGCAATTTTAGCCTACATTGGTGATAAACTTGGCTTGTATACAGCAATGAATGATTTTGGAAAGCCAATAACATCACAAGAACTTGCAGATGTTACCAAAACATCAGAGCGCTATGTGAGAGAATGGCTTGCAAATCAGGCTGCAGGTGGATATATCGAATATGATTCTTCTTCTCAAAAATATTCCCTTCCAATAGAGCATGCATTAGCTCTAGTCAACGAAACAAGCCCTGCTTATACGGCTGAGGGTTTTCAAGTGTTGATGTCTTTTTACAAAGATGCGTCAAAATTATTAGAGGCATTTAAGACTGGCAATGGCATAGCATGGGGAGATCATGATAAAGACTTATTCGAAGGAATTGAAAGATTTTTTAAACCAGGCTATACAGCGAATCTAGTAAGTTCTTGGATTCCTGCTCTTGATAATGGCAATGTAGAACAGACTCTTAAGAAAGGTTCTGCTAAAGTTGCAGATATTGGATGTGGCCATGGAGTTTCCACCATACTAATGGCAAAGGCTTATCCTAATTGCAAGTTATATGGATTTGACAATCATCTGAAGTCTATAGAGTATGCAAAAAACAAGGCAAAAGAAGAAGGACTAGATGAGAATAGAATATCTTTTAACGTTGCATCTTCTACTAACTTTCCAGTTCCTAACAATGATGATGGATACGATTTAGTAGCATATTTTGATTGCCTGCACGATATGGAAGATCCAAATGGAGCAGCAGCTCATACCTTAAAAGCACTAAAACCTGAAGGAACAATGATGATAGTAGAACCTTTTGCAAATGATAAATTTGAAGATAATCTAAATCCCCTAGGAAGATTATTTTATGCTGGTTCTACCATGGTATGTATACCTGCATCTTTAAGTCAAAAATGGTCCTGCACTGGGTTCACAAGTAGGAGAGCATGGTATATTACAGGTGGTAAAATCTGGTGGGTTTAAACGCTTTAGAAGAGCAGCACAGACATCATTTAATATTGTATACGAGACAAAGCCCTAAATGACAAGTAATTAAAAGTCAGGATTTGTTGTATTAATTCATTCGATCTCAAATATACATCATTTGCTTGTCGGATACGACTAATTGATATAAAATACATCTAAGCAAATAGAGACCATTCATCGGCTAGAGTCAGATTAATCCATCGTTTCTGCATATAGCAACAACCCTTGAAATAAAGGCTGAGGGGCCCCTCAGACCTAGTTAGTAGTTTTGCTTTGGTTCCTATGGCATTCATTTGTCGGGCCCACTGATAGTGGTTGACATGACATTGGTAGGAGGCATATGCGTAAAGGCAATCATATTATGACTAAATCCTATTTGAACAGTGACTGCCTAATTCTGCTAACAAATCATGTAAAGTCATTAGACCTGTTTATTAGTCCAGAATCATTCGATAAACCTTAGTATGCCAAAGATGGAAGAAAAGGCGTCAATGGTTCTTGGTAGGGACCAATTGTCATAAGATTAGCTGGCCAACCTATTCGAAAGCCGTTTTCAAGTAGCCAATTAATTAATTGATGATTTCGAGCTGGTGCAAAGAAACCAGGACCAACAATTGTAGACGCGCTAGCGACCAATATTCTTAGATCTTCGTTTGACATTGCGACTGCGTGACCCAATATACCTATACCCGCTGCGTAGCCTGTAACGACACCGTCTAGTTCTATCATAGTGGCCACACCTTGGTCTTTTGCCTGACGTAATTCCATTTCCCTAGAAAATCCGTATACAGACTTGCAAGGCTCGTCGCATATAGAAATATCGTTATCATCTAGAACTAGGCGCACAACACGATTTTTTGTGTTATTATGACTTTTTAATGGCTGTCCTTGCATCAAAAATAAAGCTCACGAAGTGTAAATCCACACTTTGTATACAATACAAATGAACTAATGTGACTTGATGATTGCACCAATCTTATCTGGTTATAGTTTTGTTTACGAGTTTGAAATAAAACAGCATCCATTAGTTTCCTACCTATGCCGCCACCCTCCGCAGAAGGATAGACTGTAAGTGGGCCTATTACTGCGACAGGTGAAGGTGGAAATTTATGAAGAAATATACTTCCTAATATCTTGTCTTGTCATTCTGCTAAAACACCGCATGAATTTGGATTGCTAAGAAGCATTCTGATAAGCTCTATGCCAACTTTTCAGAAGGGTGCTCACAAGGATAACCATGAGTAGAAGAAATGTTTTTGAGTGCTGGGTATCCAATCTTGCCACAACTCTCCGCATCACTCTGCTCAATGGGGTGAATGATTAGACTCATTTATGAATTATACAGAGCTTATTTATTTCTACTATTAAAAGTAGTGGGGAATGTGATTATTTACCCCAAATAAACATGGACACTGCTGCAATAACAGGAGCATGTTTATTTTCTAAGAAACTCTGAGATTCCAGTATTATTCGCAAGTTCTTGTGAAGTTATAGGTTTTCCAAGATACTACATGGCTTTATACAAGCCAAGCTTATCCCCAATGTAGGTTAAAACTGCACCTGCAGTCAACAAAATCTGATAATATCTTTCCCATAAATTGCTCAAGTTCTTCTTGATTGATCGATGGAACTGTTGTTGTCATAGTAAGTTCAATTAAATTCTCAGAATAGGAAATTATATAAAGACTTCTTTAACACCACTAGCATAGTTTAATGGCAAGCTAGAAGATGGATTTTGAGTCCTGTTTGATCTGACCATTTCTAGACTAATAAAAACCTATAAGGTGGGTTAACGATACATACGCTACGAGTCGTATTCGTGTTGTCGCTGGCGATGCTGTGTATTAGATTCAATCCCGACAATCCACCAAACTGATGGGATTGAGTTCTAACCAGCGGCTTATAACACATTATTTATTGACTAGTGGAGTTGATTTCGAGTATTAGAGAGATGATGATATCAATATTCCAAATATAATGCAGATATATATTTTCGATATCTCTATTCTAGCAAACATCAACCTTATTCTAGTAACTTTGATAGTCATTATCATTATTAATAGCGATGCACTATTTTATGCATGACTTTCTCCCGGCCAGTATTTTAGCAGATGTTTTCCTTCTTGAAGTATCAAGCAAATGATAAAACCATATCTATAAAAGTTAATTTACTATAATCCAATGGTGGGAAATTGTCCCACCCATTCTAGATATTGATGGATTTAATTACGTTGCATGATCCTGTCTGTAATCATTACTGGATGAAAATAATAAACAAAATGAATATTATTTAGACTGATGGTTTACAAATCCTCACTCGATTTGAAATTCAAATAACGTATCCTTTCCATGTTAGGTCGGGTATTCGGAATAATGGGTAAAGATTTCTATGCACAAAAAATGAGATGAATAATGTAAGGTATCTCATATTTTTGATGTAACTATGCTTTGTTGTCTTATATTGTGTCCCCGACTAGACCAAGCATTTTCAGTCTGAAAAATTCGTTACTTAACAGTGATGACTGTAGATAATTTGTGATCTCATATATGGAAATGAAATTCAATACGAAGAAATAAACTACATCAAATAACTCCTTATTACTAAGAAAGTTATTATCAAATTCAGTAAATGCAAAGGATCTGCAAAATAGTCTTTGAACTTGTCTATATATTTTTACAGAGTAGTCCGTTTAGTTGTTTCCTTTTCTCATTGTAGCTGTCAAATATGCTGGCGAGCAATCGGATAATTTAATGAAGGTGCCCATTTTGTCAGGGTTTTATCATCGTCAATCGCATTGTAAAGATATAGGAATCTGAGCTGTCTTTCACCTGTTAGTAAATATCTTTCTGCCAAGAAAAAATAGGGCTTTTGACTGTGCAGTTGTCTGGTAGAAGAAAGAATATCTGAATATTCTCCATAGTTAATTTCTCCAGCTGTAAGAAAGCATACTTTCATCCTCTTATCAAGTTTTTTAATTTCTCTATAAAAGGGAAAACCACTCATTTCTAGCATTTTAATATCAAGAATTAATAGTTGTAGTGCTGAGGTATCAAATGGCATATTTAGGAAATAATATACATGATGAGGGCTATAAGAAAAATGATAAAGCTCCATAAATAGTTATTATTGTAACTAAGAAAATGTAGTATAATATATTATCGAGACTCTGAATGGGATATTTTTCATTTAAATAACAGATTTCTCTAGATTAGATTTAGAAATGAAAATGATAACGCGAAAAGCCAAAACCAACAGTAATAACAAGGAGAACAAAATTAAATGAATGAACAAAAGATTGGTGAATTTGTTTCCAAGGTGGTTGGTGACTTAAACGCTACTGCAAATTGTGCTCTAGTATTTATTGGTGATAAACTTGGATTCTATCAGGCAATGATGAATAGTAAGGATGGCACAGTAACATCTCAAGAACTTGCTACCCTTACTAATACAAATGAGAGATTTGTTAGAGATTGGTTAGCAGAGCAAGTGTGTGCTGGCTACATGACTTATGATAGTAAAACTACCAAATTCACGCTACCAAAAGAGCATGCTTTTGTTTTGGCTGATGAATCTAGCCCTGCTAATATGTCTGGTGCATTCCAGTTAGTATTATCAGCTTTGAAAAGTGAAGCAAAAGTAACACAGGCTTTCCGCACAGGTCAAGGTTTTAGCTGGTCAGAACATGATCCCGGTGTCTTTGAAGGTCAATCACGTTTTAGCGCTACAACATATAGAGCTAATTTGATAAATAGTTGGATACCTGCGCTTGACGGTGTAGAAGATAAAGTTAAACAAGGTGCAAAAGTAGGTGATATAGGATGTGGTTATGGAATTTCCACCATACTAATGGCAAAAGCATATCCTAATTGCAAGATTTATGGATTTGATAACCATGCTCAGTCTATTAACTCTGCACGTAGTAAAGCAAATGAACAAGGACTTGGTCAAGATAGGGTTGAATTTGAAGTAGCTTCTTCAACACAATTTCCTGGCAACAATTACGATTTGATAACATTCTTTGATTGCTTCCACGATATGGGAGATCCTTATTCAGTTGCAAGATATGCAAAGAACGCTCTCAAACCAGATGGAACTCTGATGCTAGTAGAGATGGCATCAAATGACAAACTAGAGGATAACATAACAAGTCCCATAGGAACATTTGGTTATACAGGCAACTTATTTGTCTGTCTTCCAACATCACTCTCTCAGGGAGTTGTTGATCCTGCCCCACTGGGAGGAATGGTTGGTATATCAAAGATGGAAGAAATTCTGACAAAATCTGGATTTTCAAAAGTTAGGTCTGCTTTTAAAAGTGAATTTAATATGATAATTGAAGCAAAACCATAAACAGGTAGACCAGACTAGGCTAAGGCAAAGTTGCACTAGACTCTAGCTCAGCAATTTAACCCCTTTTTTTATAGTCACAGTATAGAATATCTTATCAAATTGTCAAGTAACTCTAACTATTATAGTTGACACCATATCCTAAAGGAAAACTTTGTGAATGGTCTTGAAACTGAAACTGCTAACACTCTTAAAAGGTTGTTTATCAGAAGTGACATGCAATGAGAATGTTGAGTTCGTGATACCGGAATGAGAACATCTAGTAATACAAAACAAACTAGTCTATCAGATTTTTTGAAATGAGTTAGAATCGTGTGGTCTACCCTTTGCATATTCTGCAGACCCTATTTCAAGTCTATTAACTCGTCAAATCCTAATTCTGCGAATTCACTTCGACTGGAAGAATATCTTCTGCCATCATTACACGTTCTCTAACGATAAAACCAACATTATCCCTAAAATAATAGCTAACTCATTAATTTTGCATTTGAGAAGAGGATAGTATAGATCGTCCTTAGCACATGAACTTGAGTTGTTTCTGGTTTAATCTGCTCAGTTTGCTCTTCGTCGGAGAACCAACTCTTGATAACGTCTCGCATTTTTACAAATCTCCACTATACCTATCTAGCACATTCGTATGGATGCCAAAGTTGAAAAAGTATCGTTCTAGTAATTTGTTTAAGGTTATGCGAATGAAACAAAAGAAGTATACCTTAAGGCTGCAGAAGTGTTTTTACTTAAGGACATTGAAGAGTATTTGCATGTATAAGAACGATGCTAACTAAGCAAATAAATAAAATGACAAACAGACCTAACTAACTAACTATCAATCAAATCATCATCTAGATTTATCTTTAGCAGCTCTGGATCATCATCTATTATTAGTTTTCCAGAATTTATATCTCTACCAATAATCATCGCTTTACCATTTCTGAGCAGCTCTTTATCTTCATTAGTAAGACTATTTTCTTTATCAAAGTCAAGATTATCAAAATCTTCGTGGTTGCTATTACTATTATTGTAAATATTAGTTTGAGTATTGTGATTGTTAACTTGTAGTTTGAAGAGGTTAGTTTCTACTTCTGGTAGTAATTTGTAGAATTCAGAAACACGCAATACGCTTTCTCTGGCATCAGAAAGTGCTTTTAGCGCGATTAAATCATTCTTACCTTTATGAGTATTGGCAATGTCCCATTGCTGCCTTATTATTTCGTGCATCTGTTGCATTACTTCCATCGTTAGATACTTATAGGCAAATTTGTCTGTTAACAGATGATAGTATTGTTTACGTGCATCCGCTCTAAATTCGGCTTTTATCTTGTTTATCCAGCTTACTGTCAGGTTTGTGTCTAATTTCTCTTTAAGAACTTGTTGGGTTTGGTAAGAAGACATCTTAGCAAGAGAACATTCAAATATAAGTTGTTTGACCTGATGCTGCTGCTCTGCTGTATAACCTATTCTAGTCATTGTTATCGATATACCTCTTCTGTGTCTTCTGTTCTCATCCTATCTTTATCCATATTAGGAAATGCTGCGAATGAAGTCGGCAATCTTATTACAGCTTCACCTTTTTTACTCCTACAATATTTGCTCATTTCGATTAGATATCTGTTAGTATAGTTAGTCGTTTTGAGCTTTAAGCTTGCCTTTCATCTATCTTGATCTGAAGGGCAGGGTTTACAAATATCAGATCTGAAAGACTTAATGTAACCTTTGAATTTGCTACTGTAGACGACTATATCCACTATACTAAAGCTGTTTCTGCTCCAATTAAGAACATATTAGGCAATGAATAGATGGAACGACAAGAAGAAATATGGAATATAGTAAGAGAGGAAGAAACAACTATACTGCTGATGCTAATCAGCATGTGAGAACGGATAATGAATGCATTTGTGTAGCTGCGAAAAAGCCATAACGATATACTTCCTCTATTTCTTTCCTGTTCTTGATCAAACGCCAGTTTTCGCTTTACAATTCCCTTGGCACTTGATATCTTTGCTGATGGTTGCAAACCTTTACATCTAGGCCATTTATAGCTCTTTGTTCATGAAATTTAAGTCAGTATACTTCTATCTTGCTAGATATTCTTCTGCTCCTTTCGTAACTCCTGCTAGCTTCTTCTTCATTTTGCCATTTACTAAATATTAGTCCTCTGTTATACCAGGCATCAGCATAATTAGGATCTAATTTTATAGCTTCATCATAACATTGGAGTGCTTCGTTATACTTCTTTAGAGAATAAAGATCTGCTCCTTTTGAATTCCATGCTCCTGCGTGATTAGGATTTATATTAATAACTTCATCATAACATTTGATAGCTTCTTCGTATTTTTTCATATTGTCTAAGTTTTTCCCTTTTCTGTTCCAAGCGTATACATTAGATCGATCCAATTTTATAGCTTCATCATAACATTTGATAGCTTCTTCGTATTTTTTCAAGGCTTCCATAGCATAGCCTTTGCCATTCCATGGTTCAGCATAATTAGGATCCAATTTTATAGCTTCATCATAACATTTGATAGCTTCTTCGAAATTTCCTAAAGCATCATAAGATAGACCTTTATTATACCAAGGATAAACCATTTTCGTATCTGACTTTATAGCTTCATCATAACATTTGATAGCTTCTTCGTATTTAGTCAATTTGTCGAGGTTTAGTCCTTTTTCATTCCACGCCTCTGCACTTTTTGGCTCTTTCTTTAGGGCCTGTTCAATTATTTTTAAGGCTGCATTGTATTGGCCAGTATTGTAAAGGTCCTGTGCCTCTCTAATGAGCTGTTCATACCCTCTGGATATGGGTTCGATTACAGATTTACCAAATTCTTTTTCAGTTCCTGATCTTATTGCCCGTCTAAAAAGAGACCAATCTATTGAATAAATTGTAGATTGTTCATCAATTAAGAATTGCCATAATTCGAAGTCAGGTAGTATATCACTTAATATCTTTGCATGTCCTTGCGGACTCTCTGACTTTTCGAATAATTTTCCTCTTTCGATGTCAGACAGCTTCAGATATTTTTTGATTTCTTGTCGAAAATAATCGTAGGAACTAAAAATATTGTAAAATGATTTCCATCTTACACGTAAAGATAAAACTATAAGAAGCTGTTTTTCTTGTTCCGGGGTTATCTCTACTTTGTTATTGGTAGGTGAAACAATAGAAGAAAATAGCTGATAGGATACAATGAAACTGTTAATGTAGCGCTTTACTTCTCTAGGATTTCTCTCTACAGCCTTTGCAATTAAGCTGATGTTTCTTGACACGATAGACGAATATGGTTTTCCCAATTTTTTTGAAAGATTATCGATTAGGCTTTCAACATCATCACTACCCCATGGTGGAAGATCTATCGGAATTTGAATAATTTTCCGAATATATTGTTCGCCCATCTTTCTTATATATTCAGTATCATCAACGTCTCGTTTCGTCCCACTTAGTAAAATATTTGCATACTCTGCTGAAATGAATCTAGTAATTGTTTCATAACTTAATCCCACAATATATACAAAACCGCTCATACCAAGGAAAATTTTCATCGATTCAAATACTTCAAGCATAGTTTTTGGAGAACATCTATCCAGATCATCAACGAAAACCACTACTTTACTGTTTGGATATTGACCAATTATCCTTCCCATTTCAGATTCAATTTTCTTGAAGCCATCATAATATATTGTATCCTTATCTACTATTTCAGACAATATTTCGGCTTTAGGTCTAATCTTCTTTTCAAATTCTTCTATCCCTTTTTCAGTCAAAAGATATTTTGATGCAAATTTACGAAGAAGATCTATTCCTACAATTTTGATGCCACTTAGTAACAGTGGCTTTATACCACCATATATTGGATGATCTCCCATGGCAAATGCCAATGATTTCATTAGTGCAATTAATGCGAACTCTTTTTCTCTTTCATATCTCCATGGATTAAACCAGACGGTAAGAATAACTCCATTGCTATTACACCTCAATTTATCTTCAATAAGTCTCATCAAGCTAGTTTTTCCTGTTCCCCATTCACCGTAAATTCCAACGGAAAAATTAGGTTCAGAGTCTTTTACTATGTTTAGTAATGTCTGGCAATAGGATTCAAAATCAAGAATTGGTTTTTGTTCCCATTCATCTACTAATATTTTCACTAGTAGTTCATCGCCTATTTTAGAGGACACTGTGGCCGTCTGTGTTGGATTTATGGACTGATCCATAATTTGTTTCGAGGTAATCTGACATCTACAAGCTGAGTGCTTGCATCCTATTCCATCGTGTTCCATGAAGAGATGGTTGCAGGTTGAACAAACCATTAAAAAGGCCTTTGGTTCAAAGTTTTATAATCAAAAGTGATTATACTCAGCTTTAGCTGTATCATTATTGTAGATAATAAAATATCAGAACTATAGATTTTGTTTTATTACATAATACTTTATTGGTATAGGGTCCATCAACATTAGAAAACTGGTCTGTCATTTTTATCAATAATTTTCCTTATAGGCTCTTCCTTTATCTCCCATTTGTTTTCATTAGGCCTAGTCTCATTTGTTTGTAGATATGCGGCTCTATTGTCCTGTAATAGATTTTGGAAGCTGTAAAATGCCAAGCTGCTCGAAGTCTCAATACTGTTACTATAAATCCAATTGTAAGATATATTGGATACTCAAACATATAGTTATAGTTATAAAGGATATTAATATACATTAATTAGTGATTTCTACAACTAATAATAAACACTGTTTACTATCATTTTATTACACAATATCACGTATAGTCCACTTCAGAGCTTTAGCTTTTTTGCATAAAAACTCGATTAGATTATTCCTCTAAACTCTGGATTTGGATTACCGCATCGGAAAAAAGTCGTAATAAATTCGATAATGTATTTCATGGTGGCGAGAATGTAATAAAAATAGTTTTACAATTTATCCTTGAAACTAATTATAGAACCTATGCGTGTCTGGACCATACAAGACCTTCTTTGGCAGTTGAAATTGAAGGAATAAGAGATTCTCTTATTGTAGTAGGAAGGAGTAAGAACAAAGTTTATTACAGAAATTACCAAGGACAACATTACTTATTGCAAGCGACTGATTCCGTTAGTTTGCGAGCTTCGTCACCTAAATGGAATTAAAGGAAGTTTCTTTATAAATGAGATGCAATATCTTGCTCCTTCAGCTTTACACGATAAAGGAAAGCCTGCTTCAGAGATTATCGAAAGTAATGTAAAAGAGCTTTTAGAACATCAACAATATATCTTTGATACCCTCTGGAATAAATCGATCCCTGCAGATGAAAGGATAAGAGAAATTGAAGAAGGTATAACTCCAGCAAACTTCGAGGTTTTCCAAGGCACACAAGAAGGAATAGAACGTGCATGGAGAATGCTAAGATCTGCCAGAGAAGAAGTATTCATAATGTTTTCTACTACCAATGCATTTCGAAGACAGGTCCAGATGGGGATATTACAATTACTTAATGAAAGAGTAAAACAATATCCCAATATTGAAGTCAAAGTCCTAATTCCAACAGGTGAACAAATTAAGGAAACAATAAGGAAAGCAACGTTAGACTCTCAACATATAGATTTTAGAGTATATGAACAAGGCCTCGAGGGTATGGGCTTCTTTCTGGTCGACAAGAAAGAATGTTTGGTTATAGAAACAAAGGATGATACAAAAAGGGATTCTTATTTTGCTGGAGGCTCATCAATATACTCTAATAGTAAGTCAATTGTTCATTCGTATGCTTCTATAATTGAAAGTTATTGGAAACAAACCGTGTTATATGATCAATCAAAGGATCAGCTGCACATTGCAGAAGACGAACTTGCTAAAATGAAACAATATCTGAATGAGGTATTAAAAGAAGTGAGTAATATAAGAAACAAAGGAATTTGATAACTTCTTCCATATTTGGATTAGAGGTAAAAGCACTATAGCTCAATTTTTGATGGGCATAAACAATAGATAAGTATGAAAGCTTCACAATGCTTATTCATACTAGAGTGATTAGGTTATGTCCTAACACTTGCAATACCATATTAGCTGCTCCGAATGGAGTCATAATCTTCATATCCAGTAGACAAGACAAAGTGTAGTTACCAAGCAGCTATAAGCCCACACCTCAAGTTAGGATTATTGAGCTCACTTACCAAACATGCATAAATTCTATAGGAAAATATGCATCTGATTATTTTACCGTAGCATTCCATAATAATTAATTCTGAGATAGGAATGTCTTTGTTGATTAACTGTTGAATGCCTATAGCCCTTTTTAATCCATCCACTATAAGTCTTCTATTAAAGTTGTTATCATAGGCGTATGTGGACGTGGAGAAGAGGAGAAGAGAATTACTGCAACTTTAATGCTGCTATCAAGTTCTGAATCTGAGGCACAACCTCTCTATTCGCTGCTTCCTGACCAAATACTTTGATCACTTGTGCCTTTAAAATTGTGAGTTCTTTAATTGCAGCGTCTAACTGGTCTGTTTTGAGTAGTTGTGCTATATGGGTTGTATCAAACATTCCTTTCGGCATTTCTATTAACGTGTTTTGTTCTGACTTGACAAGTCTCTGAATAGCATTGTCGATACCATCAAGAAGTATTAGTCGGGATTGTCTCATATTATCGATAGTTTGCTCCTTGGACACTTTGAATGTTTGTGCAGCAGACGCTTGCTGCGGATGTATACCTAATGACGGCAACAATAGCAAAGTCACAAAAGACACGCTAACGGCAACAAGAATGATTAATGATACTTTCATGACGTTATTGCCAAACCATTTTTAATTATTTCTATCTTGAAGATCATCCAGGGGTAGATAAGTGATGATGACCACCATCACCACTGCCATTAAGACGATCCTTGATCTTTTGTGCTGCCTCTCCATGAGCCCCTCCAACAGCAATGTGTTTGTCTAACGCTTCGTTTATCCTGTCTTTAATTCTGTCATGATGTGAAGGAGGTGGCATAGACGTAGACGAAGGTTCCTCTTGTTTCAACACCGATATCAAATTCTGAATCTGAGGCACAACTTCCCTATTTGCTGCCTCTTGACCAAATACCGCTATTACCTTTGCCTGTAGCTTATTAAGTTCTGTAATTGCGGCCTCTAATTGATCAGTTTTCAGTAATTGTGCTATGTGAGTTGTATCAAATATTCCTCTTGGCTTATGCATCATCACCTGGGGATCAGATTTGATAAGTCTCTGAATAGCATTATCGATACCCTCGAGGAGAATTAATCGAGATTGATCTACAGCGCTTATGTTCTCCTCTTTAGGCACCTCGAATGCTTGTGCAGCCAATGCCTGCTGTGGAACGATATACTTAAGCGCATTCCAGTCATTAAAGCCAGTCAATGTTGGACCTGGACCAGGTGATCTACAGTCTAGGCCACCATTGATATCAGCATTTACACCTGTATCGGTGGTGCGTCCGTTAAAGTTCCAATCAACAGGAACGCCAGCACGAGTTAATGCTGGTCCCAGTCCTGGCCCACGAGGACCATAAGTAGTGTTCAGTCCTGGTGGAGTGCTCTGAGATATACCATCAGGCTCATTCAGGTTTGTTTTGTTTAATGTAGCAAGAGCCGATCGTGAATAATCAAGAGGTCTGCTTGCAACTAGGCCAGGGAATTGGAACAGATAGTTCATTACACTAAAGTAGTTAGTTTTGCAATTTGTCTGGTCACCACCACCATGTTCAAGACCCAGATTATGACCAAGTTCATGCATAAATGTTCCTGCCTGTTCACTACGACTACCTACATTGTGGTTTGTGGCTGGATCTATTGTCCACCCGGGCTCCTCTGGAGTCCCTTCATTACCCAATGTCACTAGAAAGTCCATACCAGGGGTTTCTGCTAAGCCAGATGATCCCGCAGAATCTCCTGGCTGATCGTGTGCAAATACTGCATAGTGAAATGCCATTCGTTTTGCAGCGAGTAGAGTTTCATTATTGGGATCTGCTCTTTCTGTAGCAGTTCCAAACCACTTGGGCTTTATGTTGTCTATGAGATCATCTAAGTCAGTTGTATTTTGATGTGGTATTTGATCATCTACCTGTGTAAATAGGGTTATTCCTGTTGCGCCATCTGGGTTAGATACTGGTGCAAGACTAAATGCCCTTCTAACATCGTTGAGAGCACTATTAACATTAGTATTTCCACCTATAGGTCTGTGGAATTGCATATAGTCTACTTCTACATAGAGATTCTTATGATTAGGATTTGCATCTGGTAGTTGATAAAAATGCTGCTGACCATCAACACCGGTATAAGGTATTCCATTTGTTTCCCAACTGTTTATGAGGCCATCTCTGTCGTCATCTCCGTTTGGATCGGCCTGTGCATTTGCAGAGCCAATTAGATATGATGTTGATGAAGGTATGATGATGGCTGATGCCAATATCAAAAAAGTCACAAATATAGCTGTCATTACTAATCTTGCTGATTTGATTTCTTTTGATCTCTTGGCCAATATTAATACGCAGTAATGGCACGAAAATTGCTTATCTACATTTAGAAATATGCTACAATAAGTCAAATCAGATATGTTATCGCTATAAAGTGACGGGGTAAATTATCTATAGCGTTATATTACGATATTTAGTAATTGTTATGATCTTCTATTTTTTATATAAGAAAAGTTATTGTAAAATTGTAGGATTTTGTTAGCCAAGTCATTAACATGTCATCATAATCTATTAAATCAGAAGTGACCTGGATCGGGGCTTATATTAATTGTGTTGACCTAGCACTAATACTTACAAGAGACCGCTAACAATGCTTGAGACAAATTCATTTGCAATAGAACCATGAAGATCCAGATGAGGGTTGAAAATAGTGATGGTCATTCCTAAAGCACGTTTAGTAGAAATCAAAGCTCTTAGAAGCTCACTTAAATCGGAGAAACTTACTCCACCAGCTAGACGATAGTCAACTGCAGGCATGATTACATCATCTAAAACATCAGCATCAAGATGAATCCAGAATCCATCCAGTTCCTTCTTTAGCAAATTTTTGACAGCCAAAGAGGCAGCTGTGTCAATTCCTAACTTTTTGACATCTGATAGATCAAATACATTTATGTTCGAATTTCGAACATCTTGACTGCCGTAGATAGAAGATTGTTCTGCATCACGGTATCCAAATAATACAATATCCTCGTCTCTAACGTATGGTTTTAGTCCTTCAATGTTAGTAAGGATATCTGGTCCTCTTCCAGATACAATTGCTAGGTCCATATCGGCAACCTCCCCAGTAATTGACGCTTCCGGTTGGTAAAAATCAGCATGGCCATCAATAAAGAATAATCCATACCTTCCATTTCGACGTAGGGTTAACAGAGGACCTATAACAATACTGCAATCACCTCCTAATACTATAGGAAACTGCTTTTTATTCAGAATACTTAATACTGTATTGGAAAGATCTAGTGAAAATTCTTTAATTGCTTCACCATTAAGCAGTAATGTGTTATAGTCACGTTTTGGATTGTATTGAGATGATGGTTTGACCTGGCCTGCATATTCAGCACCTAATTTCTTATTTAAACCTGCTTTCTTTAGTGCTTTTGGAAGATCTTCTACTCCTGTAGATTTCAATCCTAATATTGAAGGAGCATCAATAATTGTAAACCTAGTCATAACATATTGTAGTTAAAGTAGTTTATAGAGAATTTTATTTTTCGTTACTCATTTCTCATTAATTTCTTGTAGCTTTAGCATATGCCTATCTTTGATAATAATAGATTGGGAATATCCATCATCATGTTTCTCAAATAGCAGTTTGTTTATCTTTCAACTGGCAATAGTTCTACGTTGTATTATCCTATTGGTAGAAGAGTTCGAATAATGAGTTTTCAGACTTCATGTGCACTGTCGCTTAACTAAACATATCGCCAAACAGCCGATGATTGACTCGCTTCCACTCTAGTAAGGTAGACCGAGGAAGTTTCGTGTTCCATCTCAAAGAACCTCAAGAAACTTGACAGAACGAGCCTGAATTCCCCATTAAGTCTATCAAACCAGTCAGCCGTAACATTTGTTCTGAGAAAAGTATTGCAACAAATCGCGTATCACTTTAAAGCAGGTAATACTTTTCAAACTCAATAGATCTCTGTTCTACGATATGCCCTGATTCAGGGTGTCGAAGAAGCGGTTGAGAGCATCAGCTGTTGGTTCTGGAGATTCTTCAGGAAAAAAGTGCCCAGCGTCGAGTGCCAATCCTTGAACATCATCGCACCAGACTCGCAAAAGCCCGATGGGGCCACCCTCTTTGATATACCAGGTCGCAAGTGGTCCAAGAGCACTCCACATGGCTAAAACAGGACAAATGATCCGACGCCTGTTCGCACGGTCTGCCATGTCATGCTCACGGTCGATGGTTGCTGCGGCTCGATACTCCTCACATATAGCATGTGCATGATGAGGATATCGAAGAGTCCGAATATAGGCATCACGGACCTCTTGGAGGAAAACAGTTGAGGGAGAGCCCCATTTGCCGAGAGCATCGTCAACTATAGCTTCAGGGATCGCCGTAAGGATACGTTCTGGAAGTGGTTCAGGCTGAGCTAGTAGTGACCAGGGCCAGTAAGCAAGCATTAACCTTGCGTCGGCGCGCTCCCAGACTGTCTCTGCTGGCAAGACATCAAGAACAGCTAGTCGATCGACACGCTCGGGATGGTCTAGAGCCATACGATAAGCTACACAACCACCACGATCGTGTCCAACTACAGAGAAGTGTGTAAATCCAAGCTGTTCCATCACGGTCACTATGTCTTGCGCCATTGCTCGCTTTGCATAAGGTGCATGGTTGCTAGTCGATGATGGGCAGCCGCTACGTCCGTAGCCGCGCAGATCGGCACAGACGACTGTAAAGCGGTGCGCAAGCAAAGGTGCTACGCTTCGCCACATCAAGTGAGTCTGAGGAAAGCTGTGTAGCAAAAGAAGCGGTGGCCCTGACCCTTTGGTGCACACGAAGATGTTCGACTCATCAGTCTCAATCTCGACAGTAGTGAAGTCATCCATCATTTGCTCTCTCTTTCCTATCTCTCTTGAACAAGTATAAATGAGAAGCGGATCTAAAGCAAGGCAAGAAGGAACCAATACAGTTTTTCTCTCTTCTTGACTTTTCTGATCGCAACGTGCACAGTATTCACATCATAT